>CAMCBY010000052.1 GCA_945873015.1 Klebsiella pneumoniae | reverse complement strand
TGCCGCGCCGATGATAGGCGGCATGCTGAGTGCGCCGCTGTTGTCGCTGTTCGTCTTGCCGGCGGCTTATTTCCTGCTGCGGCGGGTCAAACAAGCAGAGGTGTGACGGAACGCCGGGCAAGCAGCGGGCGCGCCCGCCGCGACCGGTGGGTATCACCGCCGCGCACCCTTACCCGATGCGGTGCGGTGCGGCTGGGGCATTGCCGTTATACTCGCGTCCTTCTTTTTGAAACCTCAAGGCCAGGGTCAGCGCGCCATGAATCTAAGCATTGAAAAAAATCTTGAAGTGGCCATGCGCGATGGCGCCGTCCTCGCCACCGACATCTATCGTCCGGCCGGTGGCGACGCTCTGCCGGTTGTGCTGCTGCGCCTGCCCTACAACAAAGAGAACCCGGTGCTGTTGTTCCTGGCCGGCGATATTCTGCGTGTGGCGCAGGCCGGTTATGCGGTGGTGGTGCAAGACTGCCGCGGCACCTTTGCCTCCGGGGGCGAGTTCGATCCCTATTTTCAAGAGGCCAAAGACGGCGCCGACACCATCGCCTGGATTGCGGCACAGCCCTGGTGCAGTGGTGTGGTGGGCATGATGGGTGCGTCCTATTACGGTGCCACGCAGTGGCTGGCGGCGAGCGAACAACCGCCGGCGTTGCGCGCGATGGCACCGTTCATCACGACCGATCAGTATTACGACCGCTGGACCTACCAGGGCGGCGCTTTTCAATTGGGTTTTATGCTGCAGTGGGCATCGTCGACCTTTGCGGTGGGTGAAGTCGTGCGGCGCCTCGGCCAGGGCCGTGCCGACATGGCTGACTTCGGCGCGGCGATTGCGGGTGGTGACGGTGTGGCCGCCGCTTACGAACATCTGCCCCTCAACGATGTGCCTGGCCTGAAAGAGTTTGCGCCCTATTATCTCGACTGGCTCGCGCATCCCTCCTACGACGACTACTGGCGCGCTGCTGCGCCCTGTGAGCATTACGAAAAAATCACTGCGCCGGCGCTCAATTTCGGTGGCTGGTACGACTTGTTCCTGGGCGGCACGCTGGCCAACTACACCGGCATGAAAACACGCGGCGGCAGCGAGGCAGCGCGTGCGCATCAGCGCCTCGTGATCGGGCCGTGGGTGCATGGCTACAACGGTGGTGTCTATCCAGAACGTAATTTTGGTCTCATGGCAATGGATGCGGTGGCCGACGTCACCAGTCAGCAGATTCGGTGGTTCGACCACTGGCTGAAGGGTGAGGCCAATGGCGTGCCGGACGACAAACCGGTCAAGTTGTTCATCATGGGGCTGGACGCGTGGCGCGAGGAAGCTGACTGGCCGCTGCCCGATACACGTTTTGAAAAGTGGTATCTGCATAGCGGCGGTCGTGCCAACAGTGCGGCGGGTGACGGTGTGTTGTCGACCACGGCGCCACACGCTGAGCAGGCTGATACCTATCTTTATGACCCGCGCGATCCGGTGCGCACCTGCGGTGGTGCGACCTTCCTGCCGGGCCTGTTCATCGCCGCCAACGCCGGCCCGCGCGATCAGCGCGAAATCGAGGCGCGTGCCGATGTGCTGTGTTACACCAGCGAGGTGTTGAGTGAGGATACCGAAGTCACCGGCCCGGTGAGTTTGAGCCTGTTCGTCAGCTCGTCGGCGCTCGATACCGATTTCACCGGCAAACTGGTCGATGTGTATCCCGATGGTCGCGCCATGATCCTGACCGATGGCATTCTGCGCGCGCGGTATCGTGAGTCTTTCTCGGCGCCCAAACTCATGCAGCCCGGCACCGTCTATGAACTTCAGATAGACATGGTCGCGACTGCCAATCTGTTTCGCGCCGGTCATCGCATCCGTCTCGAAGTGTCGAGCAGCAATTTCCCGCGTTTCGATCGCAATACCAACAGCGGTGGCGTGATCGCTGAAGAGACCGCCACCGATTTTGTGGTGGCCACCAATCGTGTGTGGCACGACGGCAGCCATGCTTCACACCTCGTGCTGCCCGTGATTCGGCGTTGAACACCATGTACAGCCACCCGCCCTGCGTGTGCTGCGGGCGGGCAGGCAGGTGGTAGGCCGTGGTTTTATGCCGGGTTTCATCGCCACGTTGCTGGCGGTGCTGTTCTGGGGCGTGCAATTGCCGGTGGCGCACGACGCCTTCGTCGTCATCAACCCGTTTCATTTGAGCGCTTTCCGCTACTGTATCGCGGTGCTGTGTCTGGTGCCTTTTCTGGTCATGCGCGAAGGACTCGCGGCCTTGTCCTATCGTGGCCTCGGCGGGCGCGCCATCGCACTCGGGCTGCTCGGCATGTGTTTTTGTCCGATGAGCACCTTCATTGGTATGTCCTTGTCGAGTGCTGAACATGCGGTCGTGATCGGCTCGCTGCAGCCGACCATCGCGGTGCTCTCGATGTGGGTATTACACAAGCGGCGGCCGGCCAATTTCACTCTGACCTGCATCATGCTGGCCTTTCTCGGCGTGGTGCTGGTGGTCACCGATGGCAATCTCTCTTTCATCGAGTCGACCGATCAGATGATGGGCGATTTGATTATCCTGATCGGGGCCGGTTGCTGGATCATCTATACCGTTGGCATCGGCAAACTGACGGGCTGGAGCACGTGGCGCATCACCGTGCTGACCATGATCCCGGGCACCCTCGCGACCGTGCTATTGGCCGAGGTGCTGGTGATGGTCGGCCACATCCAGACCCCAACGCTCGCCGCTCTCCACAGCGTCGCCTGGCAGCTCGCCTACCTCAGTCTGCTCGGTGTGACCTTCTCGATGATGGCGTGGAATTTCGGTTCGCGCCGCATCGGCATACTTAATTCAAGTCTGCTGATCAACTTCATGCCGGTGGTGACTTTCAGTTGGCGCGCACTACAAGGCCACGCCTTTCATCGCATCGAACTGGTGGGCGCGGCGATGGTGGTGGGCGCTTTGATTGCCAATAATGTCTATCTGCGCCGCCAGTATCTGGCGCGCACCCAGGACGCTTGAGGTGCCGGGGATGCACGTCGAGCGTCGCGAGAGTGCGAATGAAATCGCACATGCATTCCACTCTGACCAACAATAACGAGGCCCGCCGTGCAACGCGCTACCCCTGAACAAGTCGGAATGTGTTCTCAGCGTCTTGCGCGCATCGGCCCATGGATGCGTACGTGGGTCGACAGTGGCCGCTTGCCCGGCATGGTGACCCTGGTGGCGCGGCGCGGACGCGTGGCTTATTTCGACAGCTACGGGCTGCGCGATGTGGCCGCCGGTGCGCCGATGAATGCCGACACCGTGTTCCGTATCTATTCCATGACCAAACCGCTGACCAGCGTCGCCATCATGGTGTTGTACGAGCAAGGATACTTTCAGCTCGACACGCCGATAGCGCACTTCCTGCCGATGTTCGCCGACATGCGCGTATTCGTCGGCGGCAATGCCGAACACTACGACACCGTGGCGGCGGACGGACCCATCACTTTCCGCCATCTGCTGACCCATACCTCGGGTCTGACTTACGGTTTTCTCGAGGCGACGCCGGTCGATGCGCTGTATCGCCAGCATGGGGTCGATTTCCAGAGCGCTGAACGGCCGCTGCTGGATATGATGGCGCCGCTGGCGGCCTTGCCCTTGCTCAACCATCCCGGCGCGGAATGGAACTACAGTGTCGCGACCGACGTGTTGGGCGCGCTGGTGGAAGTGATCGCCGGCCAGCCATTTGAAACGTTCATGCGCGAGCGCATTCTCGCGCCGCTCGCGCTCAACGATACCGACTTCCATGTGCGTGCCGAGAATCACGCGCGTTTCGCCGCCAACTACACCCGTGGGCGCGATGGTGGTCTCAAACAAATCGATGGCGCGACGGACAGTCGTTATCTCAAGCCGCGCACGCTGATATCAGGCGGCGGTGGTCTGGTTTCCACTGCAGCCGACTATTTCCGTTTTTGTTCGTTCATGCGCAATCTTGGCGAACTCGACGGCGTGCGGCTGCTCGGTCGCAAGACGGTGGAGTTCATGACGCAAAATCATCTGCGCGGCGACATGGCCGACATGGGCCAGCCGCGCTTCAGTGAATCGAGTTACAGCGGTATTGGTTTTGGTCTCGGTTTTTCGGTCATGCTCGACCCGGCCAAGGCCGAGATCATCGGTTCGCCCGGTGAATACGCGTGGGGCGGTGCTGCCAGCACCGCGTTCTGGATAGACCCGCAGGAAGACCTCGCGGTGATTCTGCTGACCCAGTTGTTGCCGTCATCGACCTATCCCTTGCGCCGCGAACTGCGTGTGTTGAGTTACCAGGCGCTGATCGACTGAGGGCACCGCCGGTGCCAACGCTCAAGTGGACAGGCAAGGATGCGGTCAAAGCCCATCTCGCCCATCTGCCCGCCACGCGGCTGGTGGCGGGCAACACCTGCGGCGCGCAGAACAGCGGCAATCTCCTCATCGAAGGGGACAATCTGCGCGCGCTCAATGCACTGCTGCCGCACTATGCCCGCCGCGTAAAATGTATCTATATCGACCCGCCCTATAACACCGGCAGCGAACGCTGGATCTATAACGACAATGTCAACGCGCCCGCCATCCGTCACTGGTTGGGGGCGGTGATGGGCGCGGCAGGGGATGCACTCGAGCGCCATGATCGCTGGCTGTGCATGATGTATCCGCGCCTTGCCCTGTTGCGCCAGTTGCTGACCGATGATGGTCTGTTGTTCGTCTCCATCGACGATGGCGAGATGCATCACCTGCGCGCGCTGCTCGATGAACTGTTTGGCCCCGCCTGTCATCTGGCCACGCTGGTATGGCGCACCGACGGCAACTTCGACAATCAGGCCAAGATCAAACACTGTCACGAATATGTGCTGGTCTACGCGATGGACCCGGCGCGTTTTCCCATGCCGCCGGTGCTGGACCCGAGCGTCGGCGCGCGCAGCAAACTCAAACGTGCCGAGATTCGCAATACCATCGTCAAGAACGGGCCGAAGAACCCGGTCAGCGAGGTGCTGTTGCCGGCCGGTTTCCCGGCCAGTGTCGCGCATGCACACATCGCAACGCGCGAGCACGCCTGGCCCCGTTATCGCGACGCGGCCGACATCGTTGATGGACGTCTGCGCGAGGCTGTGCGGGTGGAGAGCGGCTGGTCGTCAAAAACTATTTTGCAAACCTTCATCGACGGCGGATTTAATCCGGTGCCGGACAGCAAGGGGCAGGCGACCCGTTTTGTGCTGACCGCGAGTGGCGCGATTGAATCAATCAAGGAACGTCAGGGTGCCAGCCATGTGCTGAGTGTGCTGAGCGGACTCGGCAGCACCCAGGCACAAGCGGCTGCTCTCGCCAGCATGGGGCTGCGTTTCCCGTTCCCCAAGCCGGTCGCGCTGGTCGAGTACCTGCTGTCGTTATGCAGCGATAAAAATGCGATTGTGCTCGACAGTTTCGCCGGCTCCGGCACCACCGCCGAAGCGGTCATGGCTTTGAACCGGCGCGATGGCGGCACGCGCCGCTGGCTGCTGGTGGAAATGGATGCGCACATCGCCCGCGAGGTAACGGCCAAACGCCTGCATCACTTGGTCGAGGGCTATCACGATGCCAGACGCGGCGCGGTGGCCGGCCTCGGCGGCGGTTTCGATTACTGCACCCTGGCCGACGGAACGGCCTGACCGGCGCCGCCGGCCGGTCGGAAATGCCCGAAAATACCGTCTGGCGCAACGCGACCTTCTATGCGCTGCGCTTAGTTGCTACCGTCTGCAGGCTGCGAGGCCAGCCGTCTTAAGCCGCCTCGGCCGCGCGTGCGCGGGCATTGCGTCAAACGAACAGTGAAGTCGAGCTGCCATGACCATCAAACCAAATGACACGATGCTGAGTGCAGACCCACTTGACGGCGGCGACGCGCGACTGCTGCAAGGCGCCGACCTGCCGGTCACCCATAACGACCCGCTGCTGCCGTCTTACTGGCATCTTGGCGGCACTGCCGGTTCAAGCAAGGGCATCAATGCGCTTGAGGTGTGGAACGAATTCCGCGGTAACGGCGTGCTGGTCGGTGTGGTCGATAACGGCGTCGATTATCTGCACCCGGAACTCGTCGCCAATTACGACACGAGCCGCGACTTCGACGCCGCCGAAGATGATTTCGACGCCTACCCGACCTTGTCCGGTGACAATCACGGCACCGCCGTTGCGGGCGTGATTGCTGCCGCGCTCGATAATGGCACCGGCGGCGCCGGCGCTGCGCCGGGTGCGAGCCTGGCCGGTTATCGACTGAATTTCGGTACTTTCACCGAGAGCCAGGTCATCGAAGCATTCTCCCAGCTTGATGAACTCGATGTCGCCAACAACAGTTGGGGGTACTCAGGTTTTCTTGGCGACAATTTTCTGTCTTCGCTGTTCGCGCCGGCCGCGTCCGGTCTGGTGCAGGCCCTGAACAATGGTCGCGACGGGCTCGGCACCGTGGTGGTATTCGCCGCCGGTAACGAGGGTGGCGCAGGGCAGAACGTCAACTACCACAGTTTTCAGAACCATCGCGGTGTGACCAGTGTGGCAGCGCTCGACAGTGCCGGGCGCGTCGCGAGTTTTTCGACGCCGGGCGCGGCGGTGCTGGTGGCCGCACCGGGCGTCAACATTCAGACCACCGATAGGGTTGGCGCGGCGGGCTATAACAGCGCCAATACCGTGAGCTTGAGCGGCACCTCGTTTGCGGCGCCGCTGGTCAGCGGGGTGGCGGCACTGATGCTGGAAGCCAATGCCAATCTCGGTTGGCGCGACGTGCAGGAAATCCTCGCCTCGAGCGCGGTCTTGAGTCACGGCAGTCTGGTCTACGACATCAATGGTGCCAGCAACTGGAACGGCGGTGGCATGCACGTTGGCGATGCTTTCGGTTTTGGTCTGGTCGATGCGATGGCGGCGGTGCGGCTGGCGGAAAGCTGGCGCGAGGTGTCGACCTCGGCCAATGAACTGGTGAGTGGTGCCACGCTCCTGCCGCTCGCGACGCTTGCCGATCTCAGCACCCTGCAAGTGGCGGTGAATGTCAGCGGCGTATTGCGTGTTGACCATGTCGAAGTCGATGTTGTCGTCGAGCACGGTTCGATAGGCGACCTGCGCATCACACTCACCAGCCCGACGGGTACCGAGAGTGTGTTGTTCGCCAATCCGCCCACCACCCAGGACAATATCGTCTTTACCTTCTCCACCACCCATAGCTGGGGAGAACTGGCCAACGGGACCTGGACGGTTTCCATCACCGACAGCGTGGCGGGTAATGCCGGCATCGTGCATCAAATCGGCGTCTATGCTTATGGCGATGTGGCGGGCGATGACACCTATCTCTACACCAACGAGTTTGAAACTTTTGCCCAGCAGGACGCGGCGCGCCTCTTGTTGAGCGATGCGAGCGGCATCGACGGCATCAATACCTCTGCACTGGCCAGCGCCACGGTCATCGATCTGCGTAGCGGCTACAGCAGTACCATCGACGGACAGACGGTCACCATCGCCGCCGGCACCCTGATCGAAAATGCCGACAGCGGTGATGGCGATGACCTCTTGCAGGGTAATGCCCTCGCCAATTCCCTGCGCGGCTGGCGCGGCGACGATCAATTGTTTGGTGACGCCGGCGACGACACGCTCGAGGGCGGCGCCGGCAACGATGTGCTCGATGGCGGCAGTGGAAGCGATACCCTGCGTGGCGGTGCGGGCGATGATGTTTATGTCGTCGACGATAGCGGCGACTTGGTATTCGAGGCGCTACAGCAAGGCGTCGACAGCGTGTTTTCCAGTCTCGCGCTCTACACCCTCGGCGACCACGTCGAGAATGTCAGTTATATCGGCGACGGCGACTTCGTCGGCACCGGCAATACACTCGACAATACGCTGCTCGGCGCGAGTGGCAACGATACCCTTGCGGGTGGTGACGGCAACGACACCTTGTTCGGCGGCGCAGGTGCCGACTTGCTCGATGGCGGCGCGGGTATCGACTATGGCTGGTTCAGCTATCTGCTCGGTGATTACAGCATCGTCAGTTTCAACGGTATGACCACCGTCACGCATCTGGCCGGCATCGAAGGCGTCGACACTCTCACGCACTTCGAGTTTCTGCGTTTCTCCGATCAAGTATTCTCACTGGCGCTGGTGCCGATTGATGGCGGCGCGGGCGACGACCTTCTGATTGGCGGCGTCAATAACGATACCTTGCGCGGTTTCAACGGCAATGACGTTCTGCGCGGTTTGTCTGGCGCCGATGTGCTGGATGGGGGTGCCGGCAACGATACGGCTGACTACAGCGGCAGCCTGACTGCAGTCAGCGTCAATCTCGCGAGCCTTGTGGCCAGCGGTGGTGATGCGACGGGTGATACGTTCATCTCGATTGAAAATCTGATCGGTTCCAGCGCTGATGACAATCTGCAGGGTGATGCGGCCGCCAACCGTCTTGAGGGCGGGGCGGGCAACGATGTGCTGAACGGCGGCGGTGGCCTTGATGTGCTCGCGGGTGAAGCCGGCGACGACACCTATATTCTTGAGGCTGGCAACGCCACCTTGCTTGAAGTCGCCGGTGACGGTATCGACACCGTACGAGTCAATATCGCCAGCTACACACTGGGCGCGGAATTCGAAAACCTAATCTATACCGGCAATGCGGCCTTCAACGGGGTGGGCAACAGCGCCAACAATCTGCTGGTCGGTGGCGCCGGCGCCGACACCCTCGATGGCGGCGCAGGCGACGACATTCTCGATGGCGCCCACGGCGATGACGTCCTGCGCGGTGGCACCGGCAACGATACTTATCATGTCGATGCCGCCGGAGACGTGCTGATTGAGACCTCCAGCGGTGGTATCGACAGCGTGGTCACGAGTGTTGGCAGTTTTACCCTCGCAAACTATTTCGAAAACCTGTCGTACAGTGGCAACGCGAGTTTCACCGGCACAGGTAATACGCTCGCCAATGTGATGGTGGGTGGTGCGGGTAACGATACCCTCGATGGTCGTACTGGCGCGGACCACATGAGCGCTGCGGGTGGCGACGACATTTATGTGGTCGATAACGTCGGCGATGTCGTCAACGAGTCGAGTCAGGGCGGTACCGATACCGTGCGCACCACGTTGCTGAGTTACACCTTGGGCAGTGAAGTCGAGAACCTGGTCTTTATCGGCAGCGGTAGTTTCATCGGCACCGGCAATGCCGCCGCCAATCAGCTCAGCAGCGCCAGTGGCGCCGATGTGCTGGATGGTGGCGCGGGCGCCGACAACATGAGCGCCGGTGCCGGCAACGATACCTATGTGGTGGATGACAGTGGTGATGTTGTCAGCGAAGCGCTGGCGGCGGGCACCGATACAGTCCGCAGCGCGATTGCGAGCTACACGCTTGGCGCCAATCTCGAGAACCTCATCATTACCCGCAATAGCGGCGCGCTGGCGACCGGCAATGAACTGCTCAATACCCTTACCGGCGGCAGCGGTGCCGATCAGTTGTCTGGTCTGGCCGGCAACGACATTCTGAATGGCGGTGATGGAGCTGACCTTCTGTTCGGCGGTGACGGCAACGACACCCTCAACGGTGGCAGTGGCGCGGACTTCATGGCCGGAGGACTCGGTAACGATATCTTCGTGGTGGACGACGCAGGCGATGTGGTGAGCGAAGAGCTGGGCGCGGGCAGCGACACGCTGCGCGTCGGCATCGCGAACTACACCATGAGTGCCAACATCGAAATTTTGACTGTGACTTTTGCCAGTGGCGCGACGGTGCTGGGCAATGCCTTGGCCAACACCATGACGGGCGGCAATGGTCACGATCACCTGTCGGGTTTGGACGGCAATGATGTGATCAGCGGTGGTGCGGGCGACGACACGCTGCAGGGCGGCAACGGCAACGACTCTCTGGTCGGCGGTAGCGGTATCGATTTTCTGGAGGGCGGCGCGGGCAACGACACGTATACGGTCGAGACTGTGGGCGATGTCGTGATCGAAGCTGCCGGCGGCGGCAGCGATACGGTGCGCACCACACTCGCCGCTTACACGCTCGCCAGTGAGATTGAAAATCTGCAACTGCAGAGTGCGGGTGGCGCAAGCGGCACCGGCAATGCGCTCGCCAACAGCTTGACCGGCGGTGCCGGCAACGACAGCCTGTTCGGCCTCGCTGGCAACGACAGCTTGAATGGTGGGCTCGGTATCGATCACCTCGAAGGCGGCACTGGTAATGACACCTACAGCATCGACAGTTTGACCGACGTGCTGATTGAGTTTGCCGGCGGCGGTACCGACACCGTACGCAGCACCGCCCTCGCGAGTTACACCTTGCCGAACGAATTCGAGAACCTGAGCAATCTGTCGGCGATTGTTTTCACCGGCATCGGTAACGGTGCGACCAATGTCATCATTGGCGGTGGCGGCAGCGACACGCTGTTCGGTCTCGTCGGCGACGATTCTTTATCCGGCGGGCTCGGCAATGACATTCTGTTGGGCGGCGCCGGGCGCGATACGCTGCTCGGCGGCGGCGGCGCGGATATCTTCCGTTTCACCGCTTTGGACGACTTGACCTCCAGCACCGCCACCACTGATCTGGTGCGCGACTTTCTGCGCGCACAATTCGATGTCATCGATTTGTCAGCGCTGGATGCCAACACTTTGCTGGCCGGCGATCAGGCGTTCTCCTTCGTTGGCATGGCTGCGTTCAGTCAGGTCGCCGGTGAACTGCGCTATTCCTTGAGCGGCACCACCAGCTCGCTCGCCGGTGATGTGGACGGCAACGGCGTCGCCGACTTCCTGCTGCAATTGAGCTCGGTCACGAGCGTGGTGGCGAGCGACATCATGGTGTGAACGTTCTCAGGTGCGAATTTATTCGCACACTAATGCCGAACCGTCGACCATGCGCCACGACATGAATGTGCGAATAAATTCGCACCTACAGGGTCGGAATGCGCGAATGGATTCGCTCCACAATGCTCAATAACGCGCGTCCGGCGGTTTGCCGCCTTGCGGCCAGTCTTCATGCTTGCGCGCGAAATCCGGACGCGGTTGTTTGATGACATAAGCGGCGATATCGAAAGCGCTCTGATCATCCAGCGTGCCGGCCAGGCCTTGTGGCATGTTGGCTTTGATGAAGGCAGCGGCATTGTTGAGGCGTGCCATACCGGCACCGATGCTGAAAGCCTGGGGTCCCCACAGGGGCGGCACGAATTCGGCCGTGCCACTGGTGCCGCGTCCGGCACCGTTTTTACCGTGGCAGCCTGCGCAATGTTCGCCATACAGCGGCGCACCGCGCTCGGCGCTGGCGGGTTTGGCCGCTTCAATACGCAGGAAACCACGCCCCGCGACACTCTGACCGGTGGGCACTTCGCGTGACAGCCAGTGCATATAGGTCAGCATCGCCGTCATCTCCGGTGCATCGTGCGGCAGGCGCTTGCCATTCAAGGAACGCTCAAAGCAGTCATTGATCCTGTCGGTCAGTGTGTTGACCTGCGCATTGCGTGCGCGGTATTCAGGAAACACCCCCCAGATCCCGACCCACGGGGCTGCCGCCGGCGTGCGACCTCCGTCGAGGTGACAGTTGGTGCAGGTCAGCGCATTGCCACTGTAGGCCGCGGCGTATTTCGGCGCGTTGCTCAGAATACGCCGGCCTTGGGCGATGGCAGCACCGACCGGGCCATCGGGCAGTGGCGCGTCATGCCAACCGGGGTAGTCAGGTTTGGCCGCTTCTTTTTTGTCGGCGGCCCACGCGTTACCCGCCAGCAGCGCAGCCACGAGGAGCAGCGCGAGCGTGCATCGTCGCCGATCTGCCAGCGCCGTCTGGCGCTGGCCTCCACGCGCTACCATCGCGCTTTCCTCAGCCGGCGAAGCAGTAGGTGCAACCGCGCGACTGCGCGCCATGCACCGCAATCACACCAGATGGCGCGACAAACACTCCCGGCATCACCGCGGCCAGCCAATCTTTTTTGACAGCTTCAGCGTCGCCGTTGATGTGTTTGGCCATGGCCATGCTGTAGTGATGTATGGCCATACCGCAGGTCGCCACTTTCACGCCACGCGCCATGAGTTTATCCAGGCCCGCTTCCATGAGCGGCAGATCGCCAGGCTTGAGATTGGCGTAAGGATTACGCGTCGCGGGCGCCTTGGTCTGCGGATCGTCGATTTTGAAGAATTCACCGAATTTGTACTTGGCCCACACGCTGTCGTTCAGTGCCAGCGGCATCGACGAGTGACGCAACGCGACCACCACACCAAACTCCGATTCCGGCACGCCGTAGGCCTGGGCACCGGTCATGAGGAACACATGGGACCACATGAGGCCCATGCCGTTGTGGGGTTGCGGCATGTCGTAGAGCTGACGGTGTTTGCCCGGAATCGAATCGAGCCAGCGCTCGAAATCGGTGCCGCTGGCGGCTGCGGTATTGTCGGCGGCTTGCGCGGCCGGCACGACTGCGCTGGTGCCGAGGGCCACGGCAGTGGCGGCGGCTACGCTACCGAGGAAACCACGGCGCTGTTCGGACGGAAGTTTGTCGCTCATCGAATTCTCCTGCTTAAGTGCATCGGGCGGCCGGGCGCCAATGCCGGCGCGCTGTGCTGGCTATGCTACTTGCTGACGTTGGAAAAAACCCGATCCAGGACAATTTTGGCTCTGTCAGACTCGCGGAATTTGCGCTTCGCCCACCACCGCGCCGCCGAGAGCGGCAGCGACTTCGTGGAGGACATCCCACAGGTATAAAGCAAGTGAAGTATCGACCAGCAAGCGATAGCCGGGCGGCCCCGGAGAGGCGCCGCGCATCACGATGGTCGAGACCAGCGCGACCTGGGTCTGGGCGATTGTCTCGGCGCCAAAGGCTGGTCCGTCGAGGTCGACCGCACACAGTCGTGCGAGCCATTGCGGTGCGGCCTTGCCGCCCAGCGCGAGCATTGCAAGACCATGCTGGCGGGGCACCAGATAAGCGCCCGCGTGCGTGGCGCTGGCCGCAAGTGCAGCCAGGCGTTGTGGCAGACCACTGTCGATATCGAAGTCATCCGCGACCAGAAAATCCTGCGCACCGAGGCGCGCGATAACGGCGCCACTCGTATCGCGCAACCACTGATTGGGAGCGGCCGGCAGCTTGACGCCCTGCGCCACCAACCAGCTGGCGCTGCCGCGACCTTTGAAGCCGATACGAGCGCAGTGGCTGAGGTCGGCCAGCCACGGTCGCTCGCCGTGGGCCGCGTGCCCTACCCGCGTGACCACCTGGTAAGCATTGGCCTCGCGCCATTCACTCGCCAGCGGC
>CAMCBY010000051.1 GCA_945873015.1 Klebsiella pneumoniae | reverse complement strand
GCCGGAGTATTCAATGCTGCTGCCGGCATCGGCCTCGAACAGACCGCCGTGGCTGGTCAGCGCCACTGCGCCGATATTGAGCGTGGCATTGCTGGTTGCGCGCACCGTGCCGCTCGCGTTGTTGGTGAGTTGGTGCTGGCCGCCGAAGTTCCAGTTGAACACTGCACTCTCAGTCGCTTCGACCACGCCATTATTGGTGAACACCGAGCCGTTGCCGCCTTGCAGCTGCTCGGAGGTCGACCAGCGGAACTTGCCGTTATTGACGATGTTCGAACCGACCTGACGTTTGCTCGCCGCCCCACTCGCGGTCATGGTGGTGCCTGCGGCAATGGTCCAGGTGCCGGACAGATCACCGCCGCTCCAGCCGAGCAGCCCGGCAGATAAACCCGAGCCGCCGATGAGAGCAGCGTTATTCCCGTTCTGTGTGCCGCCACTTAACGTGAGATTGTCAGATTGGAAATTGCCGTTGAAAACCGAGCCGCCAGCAATCTGCACAGCACCGGCGCCGGTGAAGCGCGAACCGCTGTTGAAGACATTGCTGGCACTGTTGAAAACGATAGTGCCCGTCTGGGCATCGATCAGGCCGCCGTCATTGACGAAGCGCCAGCTTCCGACATTGGTGACACTGCCGGCGGACTTGGAAAAGCTGCCGGTGTTGACGAACAGCGCTTGTGCGCCGAAGTTCCAGGTCAGGGAATTGGCATCGGACTCCGAGCGCCATTCGCCGAGATTATTCACGACCGCGCCATTGCCGCCCTGCACTGGATCGGCCAACCATCGAACCAGACTGAGATTGGTGAAGGTGGTGCCGACAAAGCGCTTGGTGCCGCCGGAACTGATTTCAAGGATATCGAGCGCGGTCAGCGGCTCAGGCGCGGTGATGCCCGTTACAAAATCGCCGCTGGACCAGGTCAAGGTGATTGCGCCCGCAAGCGTCGGCGCCAGCGTCAAGGCGACCGCCGCTGCCAGCAGCGGATACGCAAGTGTGTGGTGCCGACCGTCCATCGAAATTCTCCCTGTCATTCGATTGTGTGGGCCGCATCAAACGGGTAGCGCGACACCTGACTGTCGGCATTGCCCACCATTCGCGCCCGACTGCATGCCTGTTGCGCGGAGCCGGCGGCGCCGGCGTCCTTGGTTGTAGCTAAAGAAGCATAGAAGCCGCCTGCTGCATTTGCCGCTCTTGGCGCCAGAGGAAATGTAAATTTTTTTGTAGCAGGCGCAGCGTCGGCCCTCTGCGGGGCCGCCCGCCTCGACAAAAAAACACGAACGGAGAAAGACTTGGACGTGACTTGTGTTCCGAATTGCGCGCCGCCGGGACGGCCAGCGTCCCGCTCAGAGCGTGAACTACTTATCGTTTCCCGTCACGCCGAGGTCTGCCAGCGGATGCTCCGCCGCCGACCACGGACTGCTGAAATAGGCCTCTATCCACTCCGCGCTGACATCCGCCACCGTGGTCGGCTGCCACTTCGGTTGCTTGTCTTTGTCGATAAGCAGGGCGCGAATGCCTTCGGCCAGATCGGGACGTGCGGCACAGGCCAGTGAAGCAACCAGTTCGGCGCGGAACACCTCGGCCAGTGAGGCGAGTTTTAAACGCCGTTGCAAGGCCACAGACAACACCGCGGTAGTCGGCGAACCGGCACTCAGCGTGGCGCCGGCGCGCTTCAGCCATTCGTTGTCGGTTTCAAGCGTGGTGATTTTGTGCACGATGTCGCGCGGCTCGTCGTCGCGACACAGCGCGTTGATCAGGTCGAGGTTTTCACGTAACGGGCCGGGCGCTCCCTGCGGTTCGCTGAATGATTGCAGGAGGCGCGACAGCTCGCGGCGATTGTGCAGGTCCTCTGTGTGCCAGGCATGGCCGACCAGAGTCTCCATCACCACTGCTTTGCGCGCGTGGTTGATCTGATAATCGGCGAGGCCGGCAAACATCGCGTCACTCGCGCCGAGTTGTGCCGCGGTCAGTGCCAGGAACAGGCCGGTCTGTCCCGGTGCGCGGGCCAGGAACCAACTGCCGGCCACATCGGCGTACAGCCCGATATTGATCTCGGGCATGGCGATGCGCACTTGCTCGGTCACGACACGATGACTCGCGCCGACCATAAGACCCATACCGCCGCCCATCACCACGCCATGCCCCCAGCACAGTACCGGTTTCGGGTAAGTGTGGATGAGATAGTCGAGACGATACTCGCGCGAAAAAAAATCGAGCGCATACCGATTGGCGCGAATGTCATTGTGTTCGGCCGAGGCGTGATGAGCGACGCAGGCACCATGCAGACGCAGCAGATCAGCACCGGCACAGAATGCTCGCTCGCCAGCGCCTTCCAACATCACCAGCACGATATTCGGATCAACGGCCCACGCCGGCAGGCGCTCGGACAACAGGTCAATCATGTCGAGGGTCAGGGAATTGAGCGACTTCTCGGCATTCAGTCGCGCCACGCCAATGCGCTGGCCGCCGGCGGTCGGTATATCTTCAAACAACACACTCGCTGGTGAGGACACGGCGTCAGTCTCTTGGTAGTTAAACGATTGAGAGCAGGATTCTATGGCGGCTGGCGGCGCGGGGGAAACCGCCGCAGCCCGGGTGACGACCGTTGCCCAACTATCGGGCGGAATTCATGGTGCGAATACCGCCCGCCTCGATGCCGTTTACAGCAGCGCGATAATGCGCACCGGCGAACCAGTCGCGCCGCGGAACTTGGTCGGCAGAATGACGATGGTCGATTCCCACAGTTGGCGTTCTACGATTTCATCGGTCTTGACGTTCTCGATGATGTAGATGCCCTGCCGGGTGATCAGATGCTGGTGCACCGGGAAGATAACTTTGGGGTCTTCACAGGGGAAGACTTCCAGCGCCATGTTGTCGGCACCGACCGCCACCACTTCGTGGGCCGCCAACCATTTTGAGGCGGCTAGACCAATACCCGGATAACCGTGCGCATAGGTCACCGGATCGCTCCAGAACTTGTGGCCCCAGCCAGTGTGAATGATGACTATCGTGCCCTTCGCGATGCTGACCTTCTGACGCTTGAGTGCACCTTCGAGATCGGCCGGCGTGATGGCGTAGCCGGGCTTGAGAAATTTCACTTTCTTGTAGCCGGCGACATCGATGATCACTCCACGCGCGATGAAGGGCGGCGCTTTTTCGATGCCGGCGTGGCACAGCCCGAAATCATCGGCCCCGACAGGCGCTGGGATACCACCATAGAGTTCGGCGTGAATGGTGGCGTGACCGAGCGCATCGATGTGGGTGCTGACATGGGTCGTCATCTCGATACGTTCGAGATAGAAACCGATGCCGTTCTCAGCGCCAAAGCCGTTGCGAATCATGCGCTCGCTATTGCCCGAGGTGCTGGACAAAGTCATGACATAGGGCAGTTGTATCGGCGGAATGCTCGGGTTGCCCATCGCGACATCGTGGGACAAATCGATGATTTCGCCTTTCTTCACCTGCTCGAGTGCCGCCAGAATGCTGTCTGGCGTCATGAGATTGCCGGCACCGATCTCATCGCCCTCGCCCCAGACCCAATGGTCGGGGCCGAGATCGACCGGACCCGCGAAGGTCGATTTGGTTTTGCGTTTGGCGGCCGCGGGTTTGGCGGTGGTTTTTTTTGCGACTTTCTTGCTGGTGGCCATGAATGCTCCGTGGTGGGGTGGATGGATGACTTGCGGCTATTGTCCCATTGAAATCGGGAATGGCGTGAGTGTGCGCCGCCACGCGGCCTCGCATGTCCGATTAAATTCGGACCTGCATGGGTGTAATGGCATACTCCTGCGATGAACAAACACATCCGCCTCAACGCATTTTCCATGAACTGTGTCGGTCATCAGGCGCCGGGTCTGTGGGCCCACCCGCGCGATGAATCGTGGCGCTACAAGGATGCCGAGTATTGGGTGTCGCTGGCGCGCATACTCGAGCGCGGCAAGTTCGATGGCCTGTTTCTGGCAGATGTACTCGGTGTCTACGACGTCTATCAGGGCAGTCATGAAGCGGCGCTGCGGCAGGCCGTGCAGGTGCCGGTCAACGACCCCTTGCTGCTGGTGCCGCTGCTGGCCCAGGCGACCGAACATCTGGGCTTCGGCGTGACCTGCGCGCTGACCTATGAGCACCCCTATCCGTTCGCACGCCGCATGTCGACGCTCGATCATCTGACCGCCGGGCGCATCGGCTGGAACATCGTGACCTCGTATCTCGACAGCGCCGCGCGCAATATCGGACTCGACCAGCAGATAGCCCATGACGACCGTTACGAAATAGCCGAGGAATATCTCGAGGTCTGCTACAAACTGTGGGAAGGCAGTTGGCAAGACGACGCCGTCGTGCGTGATAAACAACAACGCCTCTTCACCGATCCGCAAAAGGTGCATGGCATTGGCCACCGCGGCCGGCATTATTCGGTGCCGGGCATTCATCTGTGCGAACCGTCACCGCAGCGCACGCCGGTGTTGTATCAGGCCGGCGCTTCGACCCGCGGCAAGGCGTTCGCCGGCAAACATGCCGAATGCGTATTCGTGAGCGGCCCTTCAAAGGCAATTATCAAGAGTTATGTCGATGACATTCGTGGGGCAGCGGTCAGCGCCGGACGCGACCCGGCCGACATCCTGATCTTTCTCATGTTCACCGCCGTCACTGCGCCTACCCAGAGCGAGGCCGAGCAGAAGTACGCTGAATATCGCGAGTACGTCAGCACCGATGGCGCACTGGCCTTGATGTCGGGCTGGACCGGCGTCGACCTCGGCGCCTATGGACTCGATGATGTCGTGCAATACGTCGAGAAAGAAGCCAATCGCTCAGCGCTCGAGTCCTTCACCCGCGCCGATCCGAACCGCGCATGGACCGTGCGCGAAGTGGCGAACTGGGTTGGCATTGGCGGCCGCGGCCCGTTGGCGGTCGGCACACCACAATTGGTCGCCGACACCATGCAGGAGTGGGTCGACGCGACCGGCATTGACGGCTTCAATCTGACCTATGTGGTGGCCCACGAAACTTTCAGTGATTTTGTTGAACTGGTGGTGCCGGAGTTGCAGCGCCGGGGTGTATACAAACTCGATTACCGGCACGGCACGCTGCGCGAAAAGCTGTTTGGACGTGAACCCAAACTGGCCGCGCCTCATCCTGGCGCGGCCTATCGCCAGCTTCTAGAACGACACACAGTCGCTGCCATCGATGCGCATGACTGAGAGTTGTTTGAAACGGCGCTTGTAGGCGGCGCGGATTGTTTCGATGTCAGCTTGGTGGGCGGCTGTCGGCGTGTACCAGATCAGCAGCAGCCGCGAGACTTCACGCGTGATGCGGCCATCGGCTTGTCGCCATTGTCCGTGACCCGAAAATTCCGTGAGCCCCTCGGGGAAACGCGGCGTTACCTGTTCAGCCACGAATTCATGCCACTGCTGGTCGCTGACTTGGCCACCATCACTCAGTGCGGCACCAAACAACAATTCAACGCGCGCCATTGCTATCGCCGGGCTGACACATTCCATAGCAGCGGCATTCGTATACCGCGCCAGCAGCCACGCCAACACCAGGCAGGTCACAAGCTTGCCGGGGGCGGTACTCAAGCCGTTACTCGCACCACAATAGGCATGGAGGGTGTCACGCGCTGCCTGCCTCGGTTGCAGGATTTTGTAACGCCAGCAGCGCGATGATCACGGCCAGCACCGCATACGCGGCCGCGAACTGCCAGACCAGAGTTTGCGCCATACCGCTCAAGTGCCAGGGCAGATACATGCCACCGCCCGCCTCGACAGAATGAATGATGCCGAACAGCGTCAAACCCGCGGCAGTCAGCAGGGTTGCGATGGCGGCGCCGTGGCGCTTGTCGATCAGTGCAGCGAGAAAACCGCCCCACAGCATGGAGGTGATGATGAAACCATTGCCGAGTGTGACGATGAGTGCCAGTTCCGGCAGACCGTGGCTGCTGTCGTTCATCAATTCGTTAAAACGTGTGGGCGAGACATAGTTCGGATCGCCGAGTTTTATCGCGAGCAGCCGCGCGATGGCCGGAAAGAAACTGAAAGCCACTGCAGTCGCATGGCGGGCAGGACTGGCCTCAAAAGCCTGGGTGGTCATTTCAATCGCGACGAACACCAGTATCGGCGCAAGCACCGCCAGTGGCAGCAATTCAACCAGCGCTGAGAGATAACCCAACACGCCGCCCAGCCCGATGAAGACACCGGTCAGCAGGGTGTAGCCGGCACGCGCACCCATTTTTTTGTAGGCCGGATGGCCGATGTAGGGTGTGGTCTGCGCGACCCCACCACACACGCCCGCAATCAGCGTTGACGCCGCTTCCACCAAGAGGATGTCGCGGGTGCTGAAATCATCACCGGCGGCACGCGCACTCTCGGCGTTGTTGATGCCACCTATCACCATCAACAGGCCAAACGGCACATAGAGCGGCAGATACGGGGTGATGTCGGCCATGCCAGCAATGAAGCCGAGGCTCGGCCACGGCAGGGCAAAACGCCAGGTCAGTGGACCCGGCGCATGAAAGCCCGGCCCGATGAGACCAAGCGGGCCGAGCGTGTAATAGAGCGCGGTGCCGAGTACAAAGGCGGCAAACACACCCGGCAGATTGCCGGGCAGTCGGCCGCGGGCGACCACCGCATACAGAATCATGCCGAGGGTGGCCATACCGACTATCGGTGCGCTCAGCACTTCAAGCATCGGCAGAAAGCCGATCAGCATCAAGGCAATGGCCGCGATCGCGCCGAGCAAACCGGCGCGTGGTACCAACCGTCCGATAGTGGCGCCCAGGAATGACAATACAAACTTGAAGACTCCCATCACCACCATGCCGGCCATGCCGAGCTGCCAGGTGGCGATGGCGGCCGCGTGTTCATCGAGACCTTGCTGTTTGAAAGCAACAAAAGCGGGCCCCAACACCAGAAAAGCCAACCCGATAGTGGTTGGAGTATCGATACCGAGAGGCATGGCGGTGACGGTGTCGCGGCCGCTGCGGCGCGCGAGGCGCAACGCCAGCCAGGTGTAGAGCAGATCGCCCACCAGCACGCCAAGCGCGGTGCCGGGAAACATGCGACCGAACACCACCTCGGCGGGCATCTTGTAGACGCCGACCAGCACCGCGGCAAGAAATCCCATCACCGCGAGATTGTCGACCATGAGGCCGAAAAAACCATTGATGTCGCCGGCCGCGAACCAACGTTTACCGATGGGTCGCATGCTGGCGGCGTTATCGATGCGTACGTCGGTCATGGTCTGGTCTCGGTGCAGCGTGGTCTAAACATGCCATGCCGATTCGGACTTGGCCATCGGCGACAGAGCGCAGCGCACCCGATGCTGTGTGCGGTGTTTCTGTGTCTGGCCCTGACGCCTTAGCGCGCGCCCTCAGGCGCGGTGTATCGGGTCGACCCACAGCACCTGTTCGGGCTGCTCGACCGCGGCGATGTCGAGGTTGACCACCACCGCTTCGTTATCACTGCGTACCAGCACGCATTCGAGGGTTTCGTCGCTGGACGCGTTGATCTCCTGATGAGGCACATAGGGCGGCACGAAAATGAAGTCGCCAGGGCCGGCCTCGGCGGTAAATTCGAGCTGCTCGCCCCAACGCATACGTGCGCGCCCCTTGAGCACGTAAATCACACTTTCCAGCGCGCCGTGATGATGCGCGCCAGTCTTGGCATTGGCGTGGATGTGGACCGTACCTGCCCAGATTTTCTGCGCACCGACACGCGCGAGATTGATGGCGGCGGCGCGATTCATGCCGGGCGTCTGCGCGGTGTTGGTGTCGAGCTGGTCGCCAGGAATGACTTTCACGCCATGCAGCTTCCAGTCAGTCGGGGCGTGGCTGCTATCGTCGGCATGAGCGTGATGGTGGTCGTGATGGTCGTGGGACATGCTGCGGCTCCGCGAAAATTCGTTCAGGGTTGTTGTTTCAAGACGATTTCAGTTCAGGCACGGCTGCGGTGCAGAGACCTAGCCGCGCCCTTCAGCGCCTGCCATCGGATCGTAGTCCGGCTGTTTGAATTTGTTGTGCAACTGGCGACGGCGCACACCCATGTTGCCGCCATCGTAGAGCGGGAAACACAGCGCGTCCTGCATGAGCCCCGCCAGCGGCGTGAGATCGGTATAGCTGTCCACGCCCACCAGGCGCATGGCGTCGTAGACCACCTGTACACACAGCTCGGAACAATAGACTTTGGTCATGATCGCGAGCTCATCGCTGCGCCGGTCGCTGATATCGAGTTGATGGCAGGCCTTCCAGGTCAGGTAGCGCGCGGCTTCGAGGCGCATCTTGAGATCGGCCAGCATGTAGCCGACGTTCTGGTATTCGATGACCGGCACGGTGCCCGAGCGTTTGTCATGCCGCGCGAATTCATAAGCCACATCGAAAGCCGCGCGCATGACGCCGGTGCAGGCCGCGCCGATCAGGGCGGCAGTCCAGGAAAAGGCGTATTCACAAATCCTGGCACCATCGCCCGGCTGGCCGAGGATATTGCCTACCGGCACGCGTACTTCGTCGAAGTGAATGCGCGGCGAGACCGCGGCGCGATGACCGACAGTATCGAGGTAATCCACCACCTTGATACCCGGCGCATCGCCAGGCACCACAATCACCGACAGCGACTCATGGGGCGGCCGGGCCGGATCGGTGCGGCACACCAGCGAATATAGATGCGCACCCTGGCCATCCCATCCGCTGCCGTTGGTGGTGTAGTGTTTTTTGCCGGTGATGACCCATTCATCGCCTTCGCGGCGGGCAAAGGTTTTTACGCCCGCCTCGGGATCGGGGTCGTTGTAGTTGGCACCGCCCGTCACTTCGGTGAAGGCAAAGGCGGCGAGCCTGTCGGCCGGTGCGGCGAGAATCTCGCCCAGCCAGTGGCGTTTTTGATCCTCGTTACCGAAGCCAATAATGGGCTGCAGCCCGAGACCGGTGGCGAGTATTGTGGTCGGCACGTTGATATCGACCGCCGCCAGTTCTTCGGCGGCCAGCGCGAAGTCGAGGGTCGACAGGCCAGTGCCGCCATAGTCCTGTGGCACCAGCGCATGCACAAAACCGTGGTCGGCCATCGCCGCGTAAAACGGCCGCGTGGCGAAGAAACGATCCTCGGGCTTGGCATACGCCGCGATGGTGGCGCGCACCTGGCTCAGCACATCGCGCGCAAAACCACGCGCCGCCTGCTGCAGGGCTTGTTGCTCCGGGCTCAATGTGAAATCGATAGCCATGTTTGCCACCTCTTGTGATGGCGCGGCGCGGGCGCCGCGCATTACCATCCGTTCAACGTTTAGCCACTTATACCGAGGGGGCCCGTGGGATGTCCACGAACATCGAACTGAACGATACGCGCATCCAGTATTTCAGTATTGCCGAAGCGCGCGAAATGAGCGGGCTGCGCCTGGTGCTCGGCAACTACGCGATCCCCGGCCCGTGGCGCGAAGCGTGCAAGAGCATTTTCTACGTCAAGGATATTCCCTATACGCCGGTCGTGACCGGCAATGCTGGCGCTCCCGACGCGGCGATGGGCATGCATGGCACACAGTCGGAATTGCAGGCCTGGACCGGCCAATCGAGTCAGCCGGTGGCCGTGTGGAACGACGAAAGGCCGCGAGCGAGCTGGATAGACCAACTGAATCTGGCGGAGCGTCTGCAACCCGAGCCGAGCCTGGTGCCCAGCGACATCAGCGAGCGCGTGCTCATGTTCGGACTCATCAATGAGATCGCCGGCGAGTATGGGCTAGGCTGGTTGAAACGAGTGCTGACCGTGCATGGGCAATTGCGCCAGGCCGAAGCGGGTGCCGATGCGCGGAAATTCTTCGAGTTTATGGGCGGCAAGTATGGCTACACAGAAGCCATCGCCGCCGCAGCGCCGGCGCGCATCGCGTCAATACTGTCGGTTCTTGATGCCCAGCTCGCTGCTCAAGTGCGCGCCGGCCGCCAGTTTCTGGTCGGCGACAGCCTGTCGGCTGTCGACATTCATTGGGCGGTGCATTGCGCGTTTCTTAATCCGTTGCCGCCCGAGCTGTGTCCGATGGCGACAGCGTTTCGTCATCCAGAAATCTACGGCAATGCCGACCCACAGGTTGCCGCCGCTTTGAGCCCGGCACTGCTGGCGCATCGCGACTTTATCTATCAGCACTACCTGGAATTGCCGGTGGTGTTCTGAAACGAGCCGCTGCGGCGCCGCGCCGCCGTGTTGTCGCGCTTAATACTCGCGAATGTAACGCCACTCGCCCGGTCTCATCACCAAACGGTGGCGTGGACCTGGCGCATCAAAATCCAACGAGTCATAGCCGGCGTCTTCGCGGTACAGCGTGCAACGACCGCGTTCAATGGGCACCAGGCGCGGCACGAAGTGCTGTACCTCGGCCGAACGTAGATGTGCGACCAGTGCATCGATGTTGTTCAAAACACTGAAGCCCAGCAAGGTGACATAGGTCGGCGCGGGCAACTCCAGTTCACCAGCAGCCTGCAGTTCCAGTGCTGCGGCGGGCGTCAACCAGCGGTAATCAATGATCTCGGAGTTATCAATACGCACATCGTCGGCATCGATCACCGGTGCGGCAAAGAACCAGGTTGCAAACCGTTTCGGCAGGTCAACCGGTGTGGTCCAGTGAGCGAAGGGCAGCATGACGTCGCTGGTGACGGCGAGGCCGGTTTCTTCCATGGTCTCGCGTACCGCCGCACGCTTCGCGACTTCGAGCTCGGCGCCATCGGCGTAATCGCCGTCTTCGGCGTCCACGCGTCCACCAGGAAACACCCATGCGCCACCATGAAAGGCAATCTTCTCATTGCGACGGAGCATGAGGACTTCGAGCGCTTCAGCGCCGTCACGAACGACGACCACCGAGGCGGATGGTTTGGCGGGTGCAGGAGTATTACTCATGGCCGGAGTATATCGCAGGCCATGAGTCTCGCCAGCCCGGTACCCCTTTCGTCGCGTCAGCGGGCCGGTCTATAGTCAGAACATTCATTAACGGAGCACTGCAATGAACGCTTGGCAAATCACCTCCAGCGGCGGCATCGACGCCTTGACCGCCGCCACACTGCCCGTCCCCCAACCTGGGCACGGCGAAATTCTGGTCCGTGTGCGTGCAGTATCACTCAACTATCGCGACTTGCTGCACGTGCTTGGTTATGTCGACCAGGACCGCTGGCCGCTGGTGCCCTGCTCTGACGGTGCCGGTGACGTGGTCGCAATTGGCCCCGGCGTGAGCCGATTCGCGGTTGGCGACAAAGTGGCGGGGACATTCTTCCAGCATTGGAATTCCGGCAATATTTCACCAGCGGCAATGGAGTCCGCGCTGGGAGGAAGACAACAAGGCATGCTCTCAGAGCATGTGGTATTGAGCGAAGACGGTGCGGTGGCGATGCCCGCCGGTTGGACCTACGCCCAAGCGTCAACACTGCCGTGCGCAGCGCTTACCGCCTGGCATGCACTGGTGAGCAAGGGTCGGCTCCGCGCCGGCGAAACCGTATTGATCCTGGGCACCGGCGGCGTCTCGCTGTTTGCCCTGCAGATTGCAAAAATGCACGGTGCGCGGACCATCCTGACCTCCAGCAGCGATGAAAAACTCAGCCGCGCACGTGCCCTCGGCGCAGACGAAACCATCAACTATCGCCAATACCCCAACTGGGACGAACGCGTATTGGAATTGACCGGTGGCCAAGGCGTGGATCATGTGGTGGAAGTAGGCGGCGCAGGCACCTTTGAGAAATCCTGCGCAGCAGCACGCTTCGGCGGCAACGTGTGGCTGATTGGCGTCCTGACCGGCTTCGAATCAACCGTCAATCCCATCACCGTGCTGGTCAAGAGCCTGAGCGTACAGGGCATCTATGTCGGCAGCCGAGAGATGTTTGAAGCGATGAACGCCGCTTTTAGCAACACCGGCCTGCATCCGGTGATTGACAAGGAATTTGCGTTTTCGGACGCTCGGACTGCGTTTCACTGCATGCAGGATGCGGGGCATTTTGGGAAGATTGTGGTTAACGTTGATTGAAAGTGTGAGAGTCGATACACGCGACCGTGGCCGTCCACTTCGAATCCTCCTTGAAGTCCACTTTCAAGCGCAACACCCATAGGACCGAGCGAAGAACACTTCGCTCGGTGTTCTGAAACCGAGTCGTTCGCGCGGTCTATCGTTCAATTGCTGAGCAATCCGATTGCACTGCGCTTGACTGAGCGACTTCAGGCACGTGCCTTTGGGCAAATACTGTCTTACCAGTCCGTTGGTGTTCTCGTTGATGCCACGCTCCCATGAGTGATAAGGGGTAGCGAAATAGCACTCGACGCCGGTAAGGTCTTCGACGGTTTGGTAATCGTGGAACTCGGTGCCGTTGTCGAGCGTGATGGTGTCGAAGCGGGCTTCGAGTTGTCGGATGGCGGCAGTCATCGCGCGGGTGGCTTCGGCCATGTTGCGTGCTTTGAGTTTCTTGATGACGAGGAAACCGGTGACACGCTCGACGAGGGTGAGGATGCAGTGACGCTGGTCGGCGCCCATGACGGTATCGCCTTCCCAGTGCCCCTGCTGTAGCCGCATTTCGACTTCTGGGGGACGCTCACTGATATGCCGCTTTCCGAGCAAACGGCCGCGCGTAGCGGGGCCTCCACGGCGTTTGCGACCGAACTTGCTCAAGATGCGTAGATTCAACCACAGCTGGCCACCTTCTCGACGGTCCCGTCGAATGTAGCGATAAATGGTCTGCTTGCTCATCACCGTTAGTCCCGACAGTCGGTAGCGGCCGATAATTTGAGCGGGGCTCCATAGACGACGTAGGGCGCGCGCGATGGGGTTCCAATCTCGCCCCGTAAATCGTTTATTTCGTCAGCTGCGCCTTCGCCTGGCGACGGCATATTGGTGGGCTTTCTCGGGCCGATAAGCGCCGTCATGACGGGTGGCGTTGCGGCGAAGTTCGCGGCTGATGGTGGAAGGCGCTCGCTCCAATATAGAGGCGATGAAGCGCACGCTGCGATGCTGGCGGAAAAGCCTGCCGATGACGTATCGTTCTTGCTCGGAGAGCTGGCGGTATCCCATGTTAGCAACCCCTTCTTGCCGGATGAGGAAGCTGACAGTATCGCCGGCTCTCCGCCCTTGTTGGTTGGGGGGGGTGCACTTAGTTTGGCAAACCACGCTCAATAACTCTCACGTGATCTAGACGGCGGCAACGGTCGCACGGTGAGATCGATGACCGATGTTTATGTTGTCCCCGCGCCCGGTCGATGACCAGTACCTTATTGCGTGGAAAAAGGAGCGACAGCATGTAAGGCGACAGCTACGACAACGCGCTGGCAGAGACCATCAACGGCCTCTACAAGGCCGAACTTATCCACCGCCGCGCGCCTTGGAAGAC
>CAMCBY010000050.1 GCA_945873015.1 Klebsiella pneumoniae | reverse complement strand
GGTACCTGGGTGGTATCACGCGCAGCCTGCGCGAATTGCCGCTCGTGTTCGGGCCGCGGATTGTGAAATAACGGCGGCAAGAGACCGCTGCGTGAGCAGGTCATACTGAACGGTCTTAGTCTGCCGCCCGCCAGCAACGGCCAGCCGGCTCATGCGTCCGGCCGCAAGCCTCGAAACACGGTATGGCGCGCGCCCTTCGCAATGTTCCCGCGCGCGCGCACAGTCACGCTCTCGGCATTGAAACCCGCGCCGCGCAACCGTTGCTCGAAACGCGGGCTCTTGAATGCTGACCACAATACCAATACACCACCGCTACGCAGCGCTGCATACAAGGTGGCCAGGCCGCTTGGCGTATAGAGTCGGTTGTTCGCGGAGACGGTGAAGGCTTCTGGTCCGTTGTCGATATCGAGCACGATGGCGTCGTAGGCTTGTTTGACCGTGGTGAGATGTGCGATCACATCGCCGACCAGAATCTCCACTCGTGGGTCATCGAGTGGCTGACCGGCATAACTTCCGAGTGGGCCGCGGTTCCAGTCGACAATGGGTTGCAGCAGTTCCGATACGACTACCTTTGCGGCCGGACCGATTTGCCCGAGCACGGCGCGCAAGGTGAATCCCATGCCGAGGCCACCTACCAGCACGCGTGAAACGCTCTCCGGTGCTCGCTCGGCGAGTGCGAGGCTGGCCAATGTTTCTTCGGAGCCACTGACGCGGCTCGACATCAACACTTCGTTACGTACGCGCACCACGTGCTGCCCTTGTTCAAGGGTCAGGGTCAGGCGCTCGTGGTCGGGCGTCACCGATTCAGCGATGAGCAGGTGTTTTGCCATGCGCTTCGGTTCCGCAGGGGTCATTTGCCATCGCCGGGATCGGGTTCGTAGTCAGGTTGGGTCCGTGCAGCGCGCTCGTCCGGCGATGCGGCGGCCTCGCGCCCAGCCTGGCGGAACTCCGCTTGCTGGCGTGCGTCGTTGATGGCTTCGAGGGTGCCGTCAACATCGGCGGCGCTGTCGTCTTCGGCAAATTCACCGCTCAGCACGCTGTCGGGCTCAAGGGTGCCGCGCTCGAAGCGGTCCCACATTTCTTCGCCGAAACGTGTCGCCAGCAGTTCCGGGGCGAAACGCGCGAGTGTGGCCGTGATGTTGTTGACGTCGCGCAATAACATCGCGCGTGCGCTGTTGTTGCCGGACGCACTGACGACCTGCGGCAGGTCGATGATGACGGGCCCGCTCGTACCGACCAGCACGTTGTATTCGGATAGATCGCCATGCACCAGACCCGCGCACAACATGCCGACTATCTGGCGGATCAGAAACTGGTGGAAGTCGCGCGCCTGTTGCGGCGAATGTTCGACCTCGCCTAAATCCGGTGCAATCTCGCCATCGTCAGCGACGATCAACTCCATCAGCAGCACGCCGTTGAAAAAGCCGTAGGTTTCCGGCACTCGCACGCCCGCCCGGGCGAGATGCCCAAGCGCGTCGACCTCAGCGCTTTTCCACGCCGTCTCCTGCGACTTGCGCCCGAAGCTGCTGCTTTTGCTCATCGCGCGCGCCTGGCGGCTGCTGCGCACATGGCGGCCTTCCTGGTATTGGGAGCGTTGTTGAAAGCTGCGTTGGCGCAGGTCTTTATAAACCTTCGCGCAACACAGCCGGCCGCCGGCACGCACGACGTATATCGATGCCTCCTTGCCGCTGCGTAACGGGCGAATGACTTCATCGATGACGCCGTCATCGATCAGGGGCTGGAGCGTGCTGGGAATCTTCATGGGCGACGAGTATAGGGCCGCAGCGCTGAGTTTGCGGCACGCACGGCGCACAGCGCCGACCCAGGGGTGGCCGGCGGTCACAAAGACCACACACGGCACACCACCTCACACATTTGTGCATTAATCTGCGCGCTTTGCCACCGCGCACGGAACGTCCCGCATGTCCATTCGCCGCATTGTTACGGTCGATCAAGCCGAGTGGTCGATGGCACCGCCGCCGGCGTGGCGGCTGCCGCGCGAAATAGACTGGCGTTATCGCGCGCCGGCCGACGAGGCCGTGGCGTGGTTACTGGTGGACGAGCAATACCACGTCGCTTCGCAGTCGCGCTCGTGCCGCTGGGTGCGGCAGTTGTTGTCGATTGCGGCAGTGCAGGCCCTGGCGCAGGTTGAGATCGAGTTTGAACCGGACGCGCAGCGTTTGCTGGTGCACGAGGTGGTGGTGTGGCGCCAGGCAGCCGATGGTGCCTGGCACAAAAGCGCGCCGGTGGCGGCCGAGGCGTTTCTCCTGCGTCAACGTGAGCAGCAGTTCGACCAGCAGGTGTTGCACGGGCGGGTGTCGCTGGTCGCCCTGCTGGAAGACGTACGGGTGGGTGACGCGGTAGAACTGGCGTGGACCACCACGCCGCGTGAGCGTCTGCCCGGCCTCGCATTTGCGACTTATTTTGCTTTTGCGTGGCGCGCGCCCGTCGCGGCGGCACGGGTCGCACTGCATCTCGCTGAGGCGACACCTGTGAATTGGCGCTTAGTGCCGGGCGTTGAGCATGCCCTGCCCGAGGAGCGGGCCAGCCCTAATCTGGTCGAATGGTCGTTGACGGACGTTCCGCGCTTCGAGGCAGAGTCGAATGTGCCGGGCAGACATTGGCACTGGCCAATGCTCGAAGTGTCGGGCTGGCAGTCCTGGGCCGAGGTCGCGGGCTTTCTGACCGAGCTCTGGCACGAAGCACTGAACAGCGACGCCGAGGCAATTGCCGCCGAGGTCGAGACTTTGCTTAGCGACCTGTCGCTCGCGCCAGCGGTGCTCGAAGCCATCCGTTTTGTGCAGGAAGACGTGCGTTATCTCGCCGTCGATTTCGGCCACGGTGCGGGCATGTTGCCGAATGCGGCGGGCACGGTCTTGCGTCGTCGGTTTGGCGACTGCAAAGACAAAGCGGTATTACTCACCGCGATGTTGCGCGCACTGGGGTTAGAAGCGCGGCCGGTGCTGGTGGCGGCGCAGTGGCGCGAGGCGGTGATGCGTTTGCTGCCATCGGCCCATGCTTTCGACCACGCCATCGTAGTTTTCGAGTATGAAGGTCAGCGTCATTTTGTCGACCCGACCTACATCGGCCAGCGCGGCGATCTGGCCCATCGCGTGCCGCCGCCCTATGGCGTCGGTCTGGAGCTTGCGGTCACCACCACCGCACTGCTCGAGATTCCCGGCGCGCATTCCAATACCTTGCTCCTGACCGAGGTTTTTGCTCTCGACCGTCGCGGCAAGGGTCGCGTTGAACAAATCCTCCAAGTGACCGGGGCGATGGCCGACGACTTGCGTGCGCAGTTGCTGCGTGACGGCCGCCAGGCTTTCGCCAAGACCCGCGCCGAGGCCTTAAAACAACGTTTGCCGGCGCTGGTACCGGAGGTGGAGGGCACTCAGTTTGACGACGACACTGAGGTCAACGAGTTGGTCATGACCGCGAGCCACGCGCTGCCTAGCTGGGGTCGTAGTGACGACAAACCCCCGCCGACCTTCACCTATGGCGCCTATGGCCTGCTGCTCGGCCTCGACACCGTTGATGAGCGCGACACGCGGCGCCAACCGTGGGCTCTGCGTTACCCCATGCGTCTGCAACACCGCGTGGTAGTGCGTGGCCGCTGCGTGCACCGTGCCAAACCCAGCACTTTCGTGCATGAAGGGCCGGGGTTTCGATATCGCTGCGAGGTGCGCTCGAAACGTCACGAAGTGTCCTTCGACTACCTGTGGGAGACCACCGCAGCGGAGGTCTCGGCCGAACAATGGCCCGACTATCTGCGCGAACGCCAGACCGCTCTCGACCAGACCGGTGCACTGGTCAACACCCAGGGCGTCACCTGGGGCCAGGCCTTGCGTATCACGTTGTTGAGTCTCGCGGCGCTGGTGTGGGTGTCGAAGATGGTCTTGAACGAACGCGGCGATACACCACCGCGTTTGAGTCAAGCCGAAAGAACAGCAGTAGAGCGCGATGCCAACCTAGCAGTCGATGCAGTGCGACGCGCGGATTTCAGCGCGGCCTACGCCAAACTCGAACCGCTGATGGCCTATTACGATGGTCAGTTCGACATGCAGTGTATGTGGGCCGAAGCGGCACTGCGTAGCGGGCATTTGGACCAGGCCAGCAAGGCCGTCGCCGCCGCGCGAAAGCTCAAACCCGATCACTATCTGCCGCGCCAACTGGAGGCCAACCTGCTCGAAGCGCGCGGCGATTTCGTTGCAGCGCGCGCCGTGCTCGATACGCTGGCCAGGCAGAACGACATCGAGGTACGGGTATTGGTTGACCGAGCCCGCGTCACCGAGCGCAGTGGCGATGCGCCTGCCGCACGCACCGCGTGGGAACAGGTGCTCGCGCGGCAACCGGCGCAAGCCGATGCGCTCTACAGTCTCGCGCATCTCATGTGGTTGGCGGGCGATCAGCAACGCGCCGATACGTTGATTGAAAATGCGGTGCGTTCCCAACCCACCCCGAGTGCGGTGCTCGAAGCAACGCTGCAACGTTATTTCGCCGCCACGGCACAACACCACCGCGCCCTCGAAGCCGCTCGCCGCGCAGCGGCACTCGCGCCGCAAGACCCTTTGTATGCACGCGGTCTCGTGATGGCGCTCTTGAATGCGGGTGACAAAGAGCAGGCCGTGCGCAGTGCGCAAACCGCCAGCGAAACCTTCGCCGATAATCCGCTGGTATTAAGCGCGCTCGCCACCGCCGCCGGCGTTGCACAACGTTACGACATCGCCGCCCCGGCCTTCGCGCGCTGGGTCGAACTCGCCCCCGCTGACCCCGAAGCCCGCTCTGGGCAAGGTTATCTGCTGCATCTCATGGGCCGTGACCAGGATGCGCGCGAAGTATTGGCCAAGGCTGTGGAACTGTTCCCGGCCTTCGGCACATTGTGGCTGAACTACGCCGTCGTGCTCGAAGCCCTACGCGACCCCGCCGCGCCGCAAGCGCGCAACAAGGCCATCGAATTGATGACGCCTGAGCAGCGGGTGAATCTGGTGCGGTAACCCGGTCGCGACACGCCGTCCGCGGCAGGTGAAAAATCATTCGCACACGGCCTGCCAAATCCAGGAGCATTGCCTCACCATTCAGTGTGCGAACGAATTCGCATCTGCAATGGCTATCTGTGAGCACGTCGAACAACCGCAAGTTCACCCAATCAGGGTTGTAAAATCAGGAGCCGATGATGGACACACGGTGGCAGGTGGTCGGCGACACCATCACGGGCGAGTTTGCAGATCTGCCTGATGCGTCGGGCGTTGCGCGCATCACTTTGCGCCTGCTTAGGCGAAGTGGATACCAAAGGTCTGACCACAGCGGCGGGCCTGTGGCTCACAGCGGCAATCGGTGTTGCTGCGGGCCTGGGTCGTGAGTCGACGGCCGTACGGAGCGCACTGATTGCCCTCGTGATGCTATATAGCACCCCCACGATGGGAGGGCGCTTGGAGAAACGCTGAGGATTGTTCGGTGAGGGGGGTGTTGCGGGTGGTGAAGCGCCGGGTTGCGACGGCGGCATCACGGATGATGTGATGCTGACAGGGATTCCCGCAGCCGCTTTGGAACTATGCGAACCCAGTGTGCGCCATCGCACCGAGAGAGTGATTCGAATCTTTATAGGGTTGCGTGGACAGCACGTTCGATGATGTGCCAGTGCTCAAGCTTGACGGTGACAGGCGCTTGCAGTCGCCCTCCTGACTTGGTGAACGCATTCAGGCACCACGGACTTTACGCGGCGCGAAACGCCAAACCCTGGAGAGAAAATCATGAGAATCACTGCGTTCCTTATCGTCACCGTGTGTGTGGCGGGCGTTGCCATTGCCGGTTGTCAGGACAATAAAACGCCGGCGGCGAGCGCCATCGAAAGCACCAAGGATGCGCTCGATATGCGCGAACATGAAAAATTGAAAGACGCCGGCGAGGATATGAAAGACGCCATTGATAACGCCGCCGAAGGTGTCAAAGACGAAACCAGATGAGGAATGACTGACAACCTCACTGGCATTCTTAAGCACCGCAGGCGCTGCTTGTGGCCACTTTCGTGGCGTCGATGCCAGACGCGCGCCGGACCGCGTACGACGATGTCTTGATTCGGTCACTGCGATGTAACCGTGGGTTGCGACTCTGTATGCGCACCTATAACTACACCACGGAGACTCCCCATGAAAGCTATCGCTCCTGCGCTGTTCACCGCCGCACTTACCGTGCTGCCCGTTCTGTCGGCTCAAGCCGCTTTGATCGTGACCGAGGTCGCCCAGCAGGCCACGGCCGGCACCGCCAACACTATCAATGGCGATTGGTGGGAGCTGACCAATACCGGCACGCTGGCGGTGAACCTCAGCGGCTACAAATGGGCCGACACTGAAGACGCCATCGGCGGCGCGACGCCGAGCCCGAATCTGTTCCCTTCAATCACCATCGCGGCGGGTAAGTCACTCATCATCATTGATGAGCAGTCGTCTAGCGAAGCCGCTTGGCGCGCCAACTGGGGCCTCTCGCCGAGCGTCGTGATCCTGTCCGAAGACGAAATGATCGACGACGGTGACGGCGACAGTTTTTCGGGACTGTCGAGCAACGATGACGCGGTGTTTTTCTATGCCCCGGACGGCAGCTTGCTCAGCAGTTACAGCTATGGCGTTGGCACCCGCGGTGTGTCGTTTGAGCAGAACGGCGCAGGGGTCAATCTCGGCTTGAGCGTGCTTGGCGAACACGGCGCGTTACGCGCAGCTAACGGCGACATCGGCTCGCCTGGTGCAGCGGTAGTGCCGGTGCCGGCAGCGGCCTGGCTGTTTGCGCCAGCCCTCGCGCTACTCGCTGGCCGTCGTCGTCGTATTGCCTGAGCACCCGCGAGGTCTCACCCGCTTCAATCAGAGCGCACGGGTAAACAGAGTCCTGTGCGCCGAGGACACTACACATGTCGAAGTTTTCATACATCGCGCTGCGCCTCGCGCCCCTGGCGCTGGCCTGCGGTCTGCCGGTGCTCGCCCATGCTGCGCCACTTTCCATCGACCTTGGCCAATACACCCTGGCCCATACCTACGCACTGCCGGTGATCGCGGCGGAAGAAGCCTCGGCGATTACCTACAACTGGGACACCGACAGTCTGTTCGTGCTCGGCGACGAAGGTGATGCGCTGGTCGAGGTTTCCAAGACCGGTGTGCAACTCAGTGTCATGACCTTGACCGGTTTCGCCGACACCGAGGGATTGACCTATGTCGGCGGCGGCAAATTCGTATTGACCGAAGAGCGCCTGCGCGATGCCTTTCGTCTCACCTATGTGGCTGGCGGCAGCGTCGATCGCGCCGCACTTCCGTCGGCGGACCTTGGCACCACGGTCGGCAACATCGGCATTGAGGGGATTTCTTACGATCCCCGCGATGGCAGTTTTGTCACCGTCAAGGAAGTGAGTCCGCAAGAGGTCAAGCGCAACACGCTTAACTTCGGTAGTCCTGGAACTGCCTCCTCCAGCGCGCTGTTCACGCCGGCACTCGGAGTGACCGACTTGTCCGATGTGCAGGTGCTGGCGACGGTGCCGTCCTTGGCGACCGGCGCGGATGCGGACAACCTTCTGATCTTCAGTCAGGAATCAAGGCGCCTGCTGGAGGTTTCAGCCAGCGGGGCAGTGCTCTCGAGCTTCGATTTCAGCGCCTTGGCGAGTGACGCTGAAGGCGTGACGATTGATTTCGACGGCAATATTTATGTCGTCGCCGAGACCGGCCCGACCATGTTTGTATTGAGTGCACCGACCCCCGTGCCGTTGCCGGCCGGTTGGGTGTTTGCAGTGAGCGGAGTAGGACTCTTGATTGGTGGCGCCCGCCGCCGCTGAGTTTCGCCAGCCCGGCCGCGCGGCGCCTCATGCCCGCGTCGGCCGCTCGCCCGGCCGTACCCGCACGAGTCTGTCCGCCTTAGCCAAAAGCGGTATGGCGCCCATGCGTCGCTTGCGCGATGCTCCGCCCATCCAACCCTAACGGTCCAAGGAGACGAGCTCATGGCGATAGTCGTAGTACGCGAAGACTGGCTGGCGCAGTCCACCGAACAAGCAATCGATACGAGCCGTCGTATCATCGACCCGCATCATCATTTTTTTGTCGATAGCGAGAGATTCCCGGACTACGACCTCGACAACCTGTGGGCCGATACCGCCACCCACAAAGTAGAGCAGACCGTCTATCTGCAATGTTGGGAAGGCTATCGCAAGGATGGCCCGGAAGACATGAAGTGTGTGGGCGAGACGGAAGGGGTGGCGGTTATCGCCGAGCGGGCCAAACGGCAGCCGCAGTCGGCGCAGATTGGCGCGATGATGGGCGAGACCGACTTGCGCAATCCACGCGCGCGCGCGGTGCTCGAGGCCCATTGCGCGGCCAGCAGCCTGTTTCGTGGTATCCGCCAGATAGTGGCGTGGGACGAGAGCAGCGATGTGCTGTTCATCATGGAAGGTGTGTCTGGCCCGGACGTGTATGCCGACCCGGCTTTCCGTGCCGGGTTCAAAGTGTTGAGCGAGATGGGGCTGCGTTTCGACGCCTGGCACTATCATCCGCAGACACCGCACCTGACCGCACTGGCGCGCGATTTTCCTGAAACGCCGATCGTCATCGATCATCTCGGCACGCCGGTAGGTATCGGCCAGTACGAAGGCCATGAAGAAGAGGTTTACCGTATCTGGGCGCGGGATCTTGCAGAACTCGCGGCTTGCCCGAACGTGTGTATCAAGCTCGGCGGCATGGCCATGCCGTGGAACGGCTTTCATTTTGAAAGCGCGCCAGTGCCGCCGACATCCGACATGCTGGTCGAGAAGTGGGCGCGTTATTTCCACCATGCCATCGAAAAATTCGGCCCCGAACGCTGTATGTTCGAGAGCAATTTTCCGGTCGACAAATGTGCCACCACCTATGCCACGTTATGGAATGCCTATAAAAAGATGGCCGCGCGTTACAGCGATGCCGAGCAGAACGCGATGTTCAGTGGCACCGCTGCGCGCTTCTATGGTTTGTCGTAAGGAATGACGGCGGCGCGTTGATTCAATTGGCTTGAATGTCAGGCCTGTAGGTGCGAATTTATTCGCACATTCACGCGAGCGCGCTACGACACCATGCCGGCGTGAGCCTGGCCTGGTGAATAGTGATGATGGATGATGATGGTGCGCGACTTGAAGTACCAGCGGCCGCGCTCTTTCACCAGTTCATCGTCATAGCGGCCGGCGAGGATGCGTACCGCGCCGCTGTCCTCGACAAAATCCGAATCGAAATAGCTCGATGCGGTGACCTTGCCGTCTTGCGCGATGATGCATGGCTCGAACAGTTTGTGGCGCGGGAAGCCGACCTTGCCGGGGCGTTCGCGGAAAAAGCGCGCATACCATTGGTGGATGGCCTCGCGGCCGGTGTGAGTCTTGACGCTGTCGAAAGACACCGAGAAAAGTGCGTTCTTATGGTATAGCTCACTCAGCCCAAGCAGGTCGCCTTGATCGATGAGCATGCAATAGCGGCTCAGCAACTGACGAATGGCCTCGAAATCCTGAAAGCCCAAGGCCCGGCTTGTGCCGCGTGCGGCGCTGGGCTTTTGTGCCGGAGTGGCGGTTTTTAGTTTGGCGCGAGTAGCCATGGCGTGCTCCTTTTATTGGTCTCGATGAGGACTTGGCGCGGACGAACAGACGCTGTCAGCTTAGCACTCCGTTTTCCGCGCCGAGACCGGCTATCGGGTTTGTGTCGCGACCTTCTTCAAGTCTGCTCAGGTCTTGCCCGCGCAACAGTCGCCCGCAGCCGGCACATTTTCATAACGGTCATGATGGCGCACCCATTCCATCTTGTAGGGCACGTCGCGCTCGGCGCGTCCGCGCGGTGCGAGGTCCAACATGGGGTAGGTGCCCATCATCACTTCCGCGCCGCGACCGAAAGTCGAGTAGGTATGAAACACTTCGCCGCCGTCATTGCGATAGAACAGGCTTAAGCCGGGTGCTTCGTCGCTCGGGAAGGGCGTCATCGCGAAGTTGTAGAAAACCTCGCCGTCGATGCGGTGCTCAGGCCGGAAGCTGACATGCATGTCGTAGTTGAATTCATTGCTGTGGGATGACGCCCAGTTGAAGCGCCAGCCCATACGCTGACGAAACTGCATTATCTCGGCGAGCGGTGCGCGCGACACCGCGACAAAAGTCACGTCACGTGCAGCGAGATGGAGGGTCATGCCGTCGGTGTGATCGGCCATGAACGAACAGCTCGGACACCCTTGCTGCCAACCTGGCCCGAGCATGAAGTGTTGCACCATGAGTTGACTGCGGCCGGCAAACAGCTCAGCCAGGGTACGTGGGCCATCGAGTGTATCGAACAGATATTGTTTGCTCATGCGTACCCACGGCAGGGCGCGGCGCAGGGCGGCGGTTTCGTCGTTCAGGCGAGTGAGTTCTTTCTCGCGGGCAAGCAGCTTCTTGCGTTCAGCTATCCACTCGTCCGCGCTGACGACGGGGTGATGGTCGAGATTTGTATCGCTCGTTACGGCATTCATATGGGTATCCCTGTTGGACGATAGTCAGTGAGCAGTGTCATGCGCGCGCCCGTTTCGGACGACGCACGGCGCGCACTTTGCCGGCCGCGCCGCCACCGGCGTAGAACAGATCCGCGCCATCGGATTCGAGTCCGCTGACGCCGGCACCGACGGGCATCTGCAAACATTCCAGCACTGCGCCGCTGTGCGGGTCGATGCGCCGAATCTCGCTTTGGTCGCCCTCCCAGGTGCCATGCCAACATTCGCCATCGACCCAGGTGACACCGGTCACGAAACGATTGCTTTCAATGGTGCGCACAACGGCGCCCGTGGCGGGATCGACCTGGTGAATCTTGCGTTCGTGATAGGCGCCCACCCACAGGCTGCCCTCGGCCCAGGCATGCCCGGAGTTGCCGTCCTTGCCAGGCGCAGGGATTGAGGCCAGCACTTCTCCACTACGCGGGTCGAGTTTGTCGATACGCCCGTCGGCAATCTGGTAGAGATATTCCCCATCGAAAGCGGTGCCCGCCGCGCAGTGGCGTTCAATGGCGCCGACGGTGGCGCCGCTGACGGGATCGATGGCAAGCAGACGCTGATCAGTGGCGGCCCATACTTGTTTGCCGTCGTAACTCACGCCGTGAATGTGGGTGGCACCATCAAAGGGGCCATATTCGCGCACGACTTCGGCGAGTTCGGGCGTGGCTTGCACGCGGTGTTCTGCGATTTTTACGTTCATGGCGGCCTCGCTGTGGTGCCCTGGATTGGGCGCGGTGCAAGCACTCTATGCGGACAACGCGACACTGGGGAGTAACAAGATTGTCGTGAATTCGACCAGCGGTGGTGCCAGCCAGCGTTGCGTGCGAGCACGACCGAGCGCACGCACTTGCGCGCTGGCCTCAAGTTCGACGAGTGCCCGTTGCACCGTGCGTTGACTGGCGCCCAGTGCCAGCGCCAATGCCGAGGTTGACCACGCCGCGCCATCGGCCAGCAGTGCGAGCAGGGCGGCCTGTTCGCCGGCTATCGGTGGTGTCAGCACTTTCACTTCGCGCGCCGCGAGCGGGCGCAGCACAAAACCCTGGGCGGTGGCTTCGATATTCGCCAGCGGCGCAAGCAGGGCACGCAGACGACCGATCTCCACGCGCAAGCGCGCGCGGTGAGTCTCGTCCGCATGGCGGGTGTTGAATACGATTGTGATCAAGGCCCCGCGCTCGACATCGTTTGGCCAGGCCTCAGCCAAAGCGCGTGCAAGGGTGAACAGCACCGGCCGACGCGCGAGTGGCAGCCAGTGTTGCCCACGACGAATGCCACGCCGACAGGCATCGAGCACCAGCGCGCCGGAGTCGAGCAGGGCGGCGACTTCGGCCAGCACAAGCGTGTGTTGCGCGTCGGCGCCGTGCAGTCGTGCAGCAGGTCGAGCCAGGCTCGCCTGCAGTTCGGCGACTTCCGCGGTGAGGGCCGTCACTCCGGCCTCGCGGGTGGCGCACGCAGCGCGCGCCAGTGCGTCATGTGCGGCGGCGATATGCAGCGAGCGCAAGGCCAACTCCGCTTCGAGCAGGGCCGCCCGCGCGCGAAGCGCGGCACGCAGGCCAGACACATCAACCTGCGCCAAAGTCTGCGCTGCTTCGTGCAGTCGGCCCAGCAGCAGCCGCCGGCGTACGACCAGCAGGCGCGCCTGCATCGCATTGTCGACATCACCAGCGGCCGCCAGGATATCGGCGGCGGCGAGCAGCGTACGCACCGTGCCGCCGAAGTCACGCATCGCCAACGCGACCTCCGCATCAGCCACCACACAGCGCGCACGTGCCACGCGCTCATCCGCACCAAAGCGCCGCGCCGCTCGCCGCAGCAGGGCGCGCGCACGCGCATACTCGCCGAGCTGCGCCATCGCGATACCGCGCAAAGCCAAGGCCGGCGGGTCGTCGCGCAAGGCGATGCGCTTCAGCGCAGCGAGTGAATCGCCGGTGGCGAGCGCGCGGGCGGCGGCGGAGATCTCGGTATCCATGTCGCGAGCCTAGCAGCCTGTCAGACTCAGCACGAATCCGCCGCGGCGCGGTGCTACTCCCTCGCGACGATTGCCCAAGTCCGACACGCTGCTAGCGCAGCGGCGCGTAACGCGACATGATGGAACGAGCGCACGATGTGTCCGTCAGTGGTCGCCGGTCAGTTGTTATGGCGGCTGGCGCATAGACAGCGAGCGCCATGACGGCGACAGTGCAATCTTTGTTTAAGGAGAATATCGCCGTGGCGAAATTGCCATTTCGAGGGATTGCGCAGATAGCAACGGCGCAGCCACCACCGAGCACGACCGCCGCGCCAGTGCCGCCGCCCAGCGTGTCGGCCGACGACCAGCCGCGCATAAGACCGCTTGGCTACAGCGACGAACAAGCCGAAGCGGCCGTGACTGGCTCTATCTTTGCGCGCTGGTGGGCGTCGCTCAAGCGCGTGTTGCTCGACCCGCCTCGTTGAGCGGCCTATCTGCCCGCATTGCGGCTCTTGATTGGATGCTCAGCGCCGGCATCGGGCCTGTGGCCTTGATGCCAGCGCCGGCACTACCAAGCCGCGCGCTGCGCAGACTCAGGCCAGCTTGTGCAGCCCGTCGAGCAGGGTGCCATAGAGCGTGGTCAGCATGCCTTTGATTTCTTCTTCACTGCTTCCTTTTGCATCCCAGTTGCTGCCCCAGCGGGCGAGGGTTTTGTCGCCGGCATCTTCAAGCGTCACCACCGCGCAGTAGTTCTCAAACGGCATGATGTCGTTGAAGGTGATGGTGTAGGCGAACAGACGTTGGTCGAAAGCGGCATCCAGACGCTCGATGACGGTGCCGCCGCCCTTGATCTTGACAGTGCGCAGCGCGCCGAGCCCACTGCCGGTGAGTTCAAGCGACTCAATCATGTCGGGCAGGATTTTTTCGAGTCCGCCAAATTGCACGAGGATGTCGAAGACTTTCTTGCGTGGCATGTCTAACACTTTTTCTACCAAGACCTTGTACATCACGTTCTCCTTCGTACTTGTTGTTTGTTTGCTCGGATTGATGGTCGAGTCTAATCGTTGCGCGCGGGTGCCGAAAGGCTGCGCGACGCAGTCTTTTGCAGCCGCCGGTCACCATCCTTCTGGTGTAACCGTATCACTCGAAGGATCAGCATTGCGCGGCCGGTGTCGCGTGCGCACACTAGCTTTGAATATTCAAAGCACCG
>CAMCBY010000049.1 GCA_945873015.1 Klebsiella pneumoniae | reverse complement strand
GGGCGACGGCTGGGGCGTTCATTTACGGTCAAGCTGTGGCCGACCTTGGTCTTCCTGCGCGATGGCGTAGAAGTGGCGCGTGTGGTGCGGCCGCAAGAAGCAGGCTCGATAACCGAAGCCCTTGCACGCATAGCGTTGTAGGTGCGAATTCATTCGCACATTCAAAGGCGAGGCTCAGCGCACTGCACCGGCGCGAATGTGCGAATGAATTCGCACCTACAGGGGATGGCCCTGCTCGCGCGCCACTGCGCGGTAGCCGATATCCCGTCGGCAGAACATGCCGTGCCAGCTGATCCTGTCGATGCGCTTGTAAGCCGCGGCCTGTGCATCACTGACCCGTGCGCCCAAACCCACCACGCATAACACGCGGCCGCCGTTGGTCACGCATGCGCCGCCGGCAGTTTTGGTGCCGGCGTGGAAGACCTTGGTTTCGGCATCGTTGGCATCGAGGCCGTGGATGACCTGGCCCTTGTCGTAGTCGTTGGGATAACCCCCGGCGGCGAGCACCACGCCGACCGTCGCACGCGCATCGAATTCAAGCTCGACACTCGCGCCGCGCCCTTCAAGCAGATCGAGACAGGCGCTCACGATGTCGGTTTTCAAACGCATCATGATCGGCTGGGTTTCGGGGTCACCCATGCGGCAGTTGAATTCCAGCACGCGCGGCAAACCGGCGCTGTCTATCATGACACCGGCATAGAGGAACCCCTGATACGGACGCCCGTCGGCACGCATGCCGGCGAGCGTCGGCAGGATGACGGTATCCATGATGCATTTAGTCATTGCGTCATCGACCACCGGTGCCGGTGAATAGGCGCCCATGCCGCCGGTATTCGGGCCCTGGTCACCGTCGTCACGCGCTTTGTGATCCTGCGAAGATGCAAAGGGCACGGCGGTCACACCGTCGGTCATGACGATGAAGCTCGCTTCTTCGCCGGCCAGAAATTCTTCGACTACGATGCGTGCGCCAGCCTCGCCGAAGGCATTTCCTTCGAGCATGGCGCGTGCAGCGTCGCGCGCCTCGGCGTGTGTGCGTGCCACCACCACACCCTTGCCGGCGGCGAGGCCATCGGCCTTCACCACCACCGGTATTGGCTGGCTGTCAATGTAAGCAAGCGCCGGTTTGAGTTCAGTGAACACTTCGTAGGCGGCGGTCGGAATACGATGGCGTTTCAGGAAGTCCTTGGTATAAGCCTTGGACGCTTCGAGGATGGCACCGGCCTGGCGCGGCCCGAAACATTTCAAACCGGCGTCTTCAAATGCGTCGACCACGCCGGCGGCGAGTGGTGCTTCCGGGCCGACGATGGTCAAGCCCACCTGTTCGCGCTGCGCAAGCGCGAGCAATTGCGCCACATCTTCAGCCGCGACATCGACGTTGCGCACACCGGCTTCCCGTGCGGTGCCGGCGTTGCCCGGCGCGACCAGCACCTCGTCGACGCGCGGCGATTGTGCGCACTTCCAGGCCAGCGCGTGCTCGCGACCGCCACCACCGATGATCAAGACCTTCATGCGTCGTCCTCGTGGTGTGCGCTCATGCGCACGCTCAGTGGCGGAAATGGCGTTCGCCGGTGAAGACCATCGCCATGCCATGCTCGTCTGCGGCGGCAATCACTTCGTTGTCGCGCATCGAACCGCCGGGTTGAATGACCGCACGAATGCCGGCGGCAGCGGCGGCATCGATGCCGTCACGGAACGGAAAGAAGGCATCGGAAGCCATCACCGAACCGGCCACTTCCAGGCCTTCATCGGCGGCCTTGATGGCGGCGATACGCGCGCTGTAGACGCGGCTCATCTGGCCGGCGCCGATGCCGATGGTGCGGCGCTCGCGCGCATACACAATGGCGTTGGATTTTACGCAGGCGACCACCCGCCACGCGAACAGCAAGTCCTGCAACTCCTGCGCCGTGGGCGCGCGTTTGCTGACGGTCTTGAGCCCATCGAGGGTGAGAAGCTGTGCAGCGACGTCGCGGTCCTGTACCAACAGGCCTCCCATCACGCGTTTGTATTCAAGCTGACGATGAGGTGTAGACGGAAACGCGCCGACTTCCAGCACACGAATGTTGGTTTTCGGTTCGAGCACCGCGCGTGCGTCGGCCTCGACACTCGGCGCGACGATGACTTCAACGAACTGGCGCTCGACGATGAGTTTCGCGACCCCCGCGCTGAGCGGCCGATTGAAGGCGATGATGCCGCCGAAAGCCGAGGTCGGGTCGGTCGCATAGGCGAGTTCGTAGGCCTGCTCGATGCTGGCCGCCTCTGCCACCCCGCACGGGTTGGCATGTTTGACGATGCAGCACGCCGGCTCGCGATAGGAACGCACACAATCGATTGCCGCGTCGGTATCGGCGATGTTGTTGTAGGACAACTCCTTGCCCTGCAATTGTTTCATTGCCGCGAGTGTGCCGGGCGGCGTGAGATCATCGACGTAGAAGGCTGCGGCCTGATGCGGGTTCTCGCCGTAACGCAGGGTCTGCGACAAACGCCCGTGGATGTGCAGATCGACCGGGAAGGTCGGCGCTTCATTGGCGCCGAGATAGGCGGCAATCGCGCTGTCATAGGACGCCGTATGGGCGAAGGCCTTGGCGGCCAGCCGATAACGGGTGGCGTCGCCAATCTGGCCATGCTCGTCGAGCTCGGTGAGCAGGCCCGCATAATCGGCCGGGTCGCACACCACACTCACGCGCGCATGATTCTTGGCCGCCGCACGCAGCAGACTCGGACCGCCGATATCGATGTTCTCGATAGCTTCAGCCAACACACAATCGGGTTTGGCGATGGTCTCGCGAAACGGATAGAGGTTGACCACCACGAAGTCGATGTTGTCGATGTCATGTGCAGCGCGTGCCGCGTCATCGACACCGGGACGGGCAAGGATGCCACCGTGAATGCGCGGATGCAGGGTTTTGACTCGCCCATCCATCATCTCGGCCTGGCCGGTGTGGGCCGACACATCGACCACTTCCAGACCGGCCTTGCGCAAGGCCGCGGCCGAACCGCCAGTGGAAAGAATGCCAAAACCGTGACGCGTCAGTCCGCGCGCGAGATCTTCCAGGCCTTGTTTATCCGAAACGCTTACCAGCGCCCAACGGCGTGCAGTCATGATTATTTGCCGAGTCCGTACTTGTTGAGCTTGGTGCGCAGGGTGGCGCGATTGATGCCCAGCACCTGCGCTGCTTTGGTGATATTGCCGCGCGTCTCGCGCATGACTATTTCGAGCATGGGTTTTTCGACCTGTGCGATCACGAGCTCGTAGAGTTCGGCCGCCGGCTGGCCATTCAAATCTTCGAAATAGCGTTGCAGGGACAATCGCACTTGTTGCGCGAGCGATTGCTCGACGACGTGGGCGGTAGTACGTGCGACATTCATGCGGCCTGCTCCCATGCCTTGTCCGCGGCGAGTGCCGTGAGCCAGACGAGTTGTGCCGGCGCGCTCTCGATGCGGTTGAAATCCATTCTTAACGCCGGCGCAGTGCCGGCGGCGTCGAGGTACCAGCCGACGTGCTTGCGCGCAATGCGCAGGCCCGCCTGGTCACCATAATGTGCGTGCAACGCGCGCACGTGTTCCTGCATTACCGCGCGGCGTTCGTCGCAAGACGGTGCCCGCCACGGGTGGCCCGTGCGGGCGGCCTTGATGGCGGCGAACAACCACGGATTGCCGTGTGCGGCGCGCCCGATCATGAGGCCGTCGGCACCGGTCAGCTTTAATACTTCGGCCGCCTGCGCGGTGCTGGTGATATCGCCATTGGCGATCACCGGAATGTGGACCGCCCGTTTGATGGCGGCGATGGTTACGTATTCGACCGGCTCACGAAAAGCGCAGGCGCGCGTGCGGCCGTGCACAGTCAGCGCCTGGATGCCGGCCTGTTCGGCTATCTGCGCAATGGTCACACCATTACGTTCGGCAGGACTCCAGCCGGTACGCATCTTCAAGGTGACCGGTATCGACACCGCAGCGACCACCGCGCTGAGGATGCTCGCAACCAGCGCTTCATCACGCAGCAGAGCCGAACCGGCGGCGCGATTGCACACCTTCTTGGCCGGACAACCCATATTGATATCGACGATGTCGGCGCCGAGTTGTTCTGCGCGCCGGGCCGCATCGGCCATCATGCGCGGTTCACTGCCGGCGATTTGAATCACGCGCGGCGTTGTTTCGCCATCGAGGGCCAGACGCGTGCGGGTCTTGTCGGTATGCCACAGACGCTCATCGCTGGTGACCATTTCAGCGACCGCATAGTCGGCGCCGAAACGGCGACACAACAAACGAAACGGTCGGTCGCTGACGCCGGCCATCGGCGCGAGGATGAGGGGATCAACGAATTGGTAAGGACCAATATTCACACTGCGTCCGGCGGCTGCACTCACACCTGCGGTTGGCGATCTACGCGGGCGGTAGCGACAGCAAAACCAGCACGCAGCAATCTGCATGTCGACATGGGCAACCCCCTCGCAATGAGTTTCGCAGCGAGGCGAGTCTTGGTGCGCGCTCTGCGATGCGAGGGGCGATGATAGCCAGATTGGGGACGTCGAGAAAGGGTTGACGAACGCTTATCGCGCCGCACCACGTTGGCCCGGAGCGTGAGCCCGGACGGGGCATAAAAGCGTGGCGTCGCCGCTACAGAAATGTGAATTCGAAACTCACCGCATTACTGGCATTGCCCGCCAACTCAAGCACGATATAGACCGGGCGCGCGGCCGGCATGCCGGCCGCGATGTCGATACTCTGGTCAAGATATTCGCTGGGCTTGAATTGCCGTGCTGACAATACGTTGCCGGCCGCATCGCGCAGGCGCAGGTCGATGACCGGGTAGGGGCTGGGGGTCGCGGCATCATTGACGATGGTGGCGTTGACCAGCAGGGCATCGCGATAGCTCGGGTGTTCACGTACATCACGCGCCAGCAGCCGCACACTCGAGGCCGCTTCACGGCGCTCCAGACACGGCAAGCGTGCGCACAGGGCGTCGATCAGCGGCACCGCCTGCGGCACCCGCGCGAGCACCGCCTCGCGCTCGATAAAAGCGAGCTGCAAGGCGGCGCCTGCCGCCAGCAGCAGAGCAAAAACGGACCACGCCAAGCCGCGCCAGACCGGCGCACGCGGGGCGGCGGACAGCGCGGCAAGGTCATCGCGCAATACGGTCGGCACATCATCGAGCGGGCGCGGCCCGGTGTTGTCTTCTTCTTGCGGGTCCTGGTCGTCGTCAGCGCTTGGCGACAACAGCTCGTCGTGACGCACGACTATCTGCGGCAAGCTGCTCGGAAGCGGCGCGGGTTCTTCGTGTACGGCGCGATACTTCGGAGCGGTTTCGTCGCGCTCGTCCTCGTCCTCGGTGCTGGCGGCGGGATTCAGCACGTGCGGCGATTGTTCGCCACCGTTTTGTGCGGCGGACGCACCGTCCGCTTCATCGTCGGCGGCAGAGAAATCGAAATCCGAAATATCCAGTTCATCGAGCTCGCTAGACATCGGCCCGATATCGAGACTGTCAGACGGCTCCGGCGGTGGCGGTATATCGAGCGGCGCCGCGTGGGCATGCACCTGCGGCAAGATATCGTCTGCCGTCAGCGTGGCGCGCTCAGCGAGCAGCGGGGTGTCGATATCGATTCCGGCCTCATCATCGCCCGATATCACTGCGGCATCGTCACGTTGCGGTGCTGCAGCCAAGGTGACAGGTATCGCCGCAGCCGTACTGATCGCCGACAGCCCAACCGTCGCGCGTCGCGGCGTGAGAGTGGGCGTGGCGGCGACGCTGACGAAGCTAAGAGGCACGAGTGCAGCTTGTGCCTCAGCAGCAGCTTGTGCCTCAGCAGCAGCTTGTGCCTCAGCAGCGGCTTGCGCCTCAGCAGCGGCTTGCGCCTCGGCGGCGGCCTGTGCCTCAGTAGCGGCCTCGTCTATTCTCGGCGGCGCCGGCGACGGTGCGGCGGCGCCTTCCTCGACCAAAGAGGCCAGCGCATTGAAGACGTGTTCACAGCGGCCGCAGGTGACCAGGCCATTGGCCACTGACAGTTGTTCGGCACGCACACGAAACCAGGCGAAACATTGCGGGCAACGGGTCAGCACGACAGCGACGTCACCGAGGTCAGCGGCGCGTGCCGCACAGCAGTGCCCAATCGCCGCGAACGCGCGGCGCTTCCATCATGAAGCTCGGCTCGTAGGCGGCGAGCACATGGGGCACCTGCGTGGTCAGCAGACCCGACAGCGCAATACGGCCCGCGCGGGGCACCAGTCGCGCAAATCGTGGCGAGAGGGCGAGCAGCGGCGCTTCGAGAATATTGGCAATCAAGACATCGGCCGCGTGTTCGAGCAGATTGTCCGGACGACCGACGCGGATCCGTTCGGCGTAGCCGTTTAATTCGATGTTCTCACGCGCGACCACCAGCGCGTCGTCGTCAATGTCCACCGCGTCGATATAACTCGCGCCGAAACACGCCGCCGCCAGCGCGAGAATGCCTGAACCACAACCGTAATCGATGACACGCGCGCCGAGCAGACCGGATTCGTCGGCCAGCCAGTCGAGACACAGGGCCGTGGTTTCGTGGGTGCCGGTGCCGAAAGCGCGGCCCGGGTCGAGACGCAGCACATAACGCGCTTCGGCCGGGGCTTCGCACCAGGTCGGGCAGACCCACAAGTCCTTGGCGAAACGTTGCGGCTGCCAATGATCTTTCCAGGAATCCGCCCAGCTCTGTTCTGCGAGTTCGGTGAACTGCGGATTGGCATCGCGTTTCATGAAGGGCGAAAGGCGCGCGATGATGGCGTCCCGATCGGCGTCGGCTTCGAACAGCGCGGTGACGGTGAAGCTTGCCCATTCCTGATCATTGGGCACGCCCGGTTCACCGAAAATCTCGGTGTCCCCTTCGCTGGTGGTAATCGCGCTCGCGCCCAGCCCTTCCAGCACGCTTTCGAGCTTGCCGTAATCGCGTGCCGGTGCGCGAAAGCGCAGTTCCACCCACTCACTCACGGCGGCGGCTCGCGCAGGTGCGGCGCGCTGTTCAGACCAGCCCCAGCTTGCGTTCGAGGTAGTGGATGTCGGTGCCACCGCTGACGAATGCGGCATCGGACACCAGGTCGCGATGCAAAGGTACATTGGTTTCGATGCCTTCGATGACCATTTCCGCAAGCGCGTTTTCCATCCGCTTCAGAGCCGCCTCACGGGTCTCGGCATGGCAGATCAATTTGCCAATCAGCGAATCGTAGTAGGGCGGCACGGTGTATCCGGCATAGATATGCGAATCAACGCGTACGCCCGGGCCACCGGGTGGGTGGTAAACCGAGATACGTCCTGGCGAGGGAAGGAAGGTATAGGCGTCTTCAGCGTTGATGCGGCATTCGATGGCATGCCCAATCGGCTTGATGTCTTCCTGACGAATGGTGAGTTTCTCGCCCGCTGCCACCAGCAACTGCCATTTCACCAGATCAATGCCACTGGTCATTTCCGTGACCGGATGCTCGACCTGAATGCGGGTGTTCATTTCGATGAAATAAAACTCGCCGTTCTCGTAGAGGAATTCAAAGGTGCCGACACCGCGATAGTCAATCTTGCGGCAGGCATCGGTACACAAACGACCCATACGCGCGCGGGTCTCGGCATCGATGCCAGGTGCCGGCGCTTCTTCGATGATTTTCTGATGACGGCGCTGCATGGAACAGTCGCGTTCGCCGAGATGAATCACATTGCCGTGGGTATCCGCCAGCACCTGAAATTCGATATGGCGTGGGTGTTCGAGAAATTTCTCGAGATAAACGCTGTCGTTCTGAAACGCACTCAGTGCTTCGCGTTTGGTCAGTGCGATGGCGTTACGCAGGCTGGCCTCGGTGTGCACCACACGCATACCGCGCCCACCACCACCGCCCGAGGCCTTGATGATGACCGGATAACCGATGGCGCGCGCCAATGCGATGTTGTCCTGCACATCGTCGGTCAGCGGTCGGCCGGAACCCGGCACGCAGGGCACGCCCGCTTCCTGCATGGCACGAATGGCCGACAATTTGTCGCCCATGAGCCGCATGGTCTCGGCGCGCGGACCGATGAATACAAAACCGCTTTTCTCGACTCGTTCGGCGAAGTCAGCGTTCTCCGACAGAAAACCGTAACCGGGATGAATGGCGACCGCGTCGACCACTTCGGCGGCGGCTATCACTGCCGGGATATTGAGATAACTGTCAGCGGCGGCGGCCGGGCCGATGCACACCGATTCGTCGGCGAGACGCACATGTTTAAGATCGCGGTCGGCCGAGGAGTGTACGGCGACGGTCTTGATGCCGAGGTCCTTGCAGGCGCGCAGCACACGCAACGCTATTTCGCCGCGATTGGCGATAACGACTTTGTCGAACATGGCGGCTTAAGAAATGATAAACAGCGGTTGGTCGTATTCGACCGGACGACCGTTGTCGGCCAGGATCGCGCTCACCACACCGGCCACTTCGGCCTCAATGGGGTTCATGATTTTCATCGCTTCGATGATACACAGCGTATCGCCGACCTTGACGCTCGAGCCCACCTTCACGAACGGCGCACTGTCCGGCGACGATGACATATAGAAGGTGCCGACCATTGGCGACTTGATGAGGTTGCCGGCCGGTTCGGCGGCGACGACCGGCGCCGCGACATGCACGGCTGCCGGCGCGGCCTGGGGTTGCGCCATCATCGGCACCTGCATTCCCATCGGCATGGGCTGATAGGCCATCACCGGCCCGCGGCTGATGCGTACCGATTCCTCGCCTTCTTTGATTTCGATTTCGGCGACGCCCGATTCCTCAAGCAGTTCGATGAGTTTTTTGACCTTTCTTATATCCAACCTAGTCCCCTGCGCCCGGCTGCTGGCCAGGCTTTAAGTCTTATTGACGAAATAGCGGGCCGCTCATGGCCGCGCCAGGTAGTGGTCGGCGGCGCGCAGGGCGAGTTCGTAGCCCTGGATGCCCAGCCCGGTAATCACGCCGACCGCAATGTCTGACAGATAGGAATGCTGACGAAAAGCCTCCCGCGCATGCACGTTGGAGATGTGCACTTCAATGAACGGGATGGCAACGCCGAGCAGTGCGTCGCGCAAGGCAACGCTGGTGTGGGTATAGGCGCCGGGGTTGATGACGATGAATCCGACCCCTTCGCCGCGCGCAGCGTGGATGCGGTCCACCAGCGCCCCTTCGTGATTGTGCTGAAAGGTGGCCAGTTCGTGGCCGAGACCCTCGGCCGCTTCGCGGCATTGGCGCTCGAGATCGATCAGGGTCGTAGCGCCGTAAACACTGGGCTCACGCAGTCCCAGCAGATTCAGATTCGGACCATTGATGACCAATAGTTTCGACACGCCCTGGCAACCTGACACCCCGGGTATCCGGGAGCCGCGAAGCTACCACACATTAATGGGACTTGCCAACGCGTTTGCGGATTTTAGCAGCGAGATTTAACGCGAGAGTTCGACCGCTCAGGGCCCGACGAGGTACGCCTCAAGGGTCCTTTCGGCGTCCTCCGCCTGCCACTCGCCCTGATGATGGGCCAGCACTTTGCCGTCGCGGCCGACCACCACGGTAAACGGCAACGCACCAATTTGATTGCCGAGCACACTCATGAATCGCGCCACGTCCTGATCGCCGAGCAGCACCGGATAGTTGATGGCGTGGTCTTGCAGAAACGGCTGCACGGCCGTGACCTCATCGAGGGCGATGCCAACAAATTGCAGGCCGCGACTGCCGAGACGCTGCTGCAAATCGACAAACGCCGGGATCTCTTTCAGGCAGGGCGGGCACCAGGTCGCCCAGAAATTCAGCACCACGAGCTGGCCCTTCCACTGCGCGAGGGGCTGGGGCTTGCCCTGCACATCAACAAAAGACCAGTCGAAGACCGCGCTGGTCGTGGGTGCCGGCGTCGACTCGGTTGGACCGGCGGCCAGTGCCTTGGCCTCTTCGACACGCGCTTTGGAAGTCAATTGATGCACCGCATAGCCGGCCGTCGCAGCCAGTACCGCGAGCGCCGCGAAACCAAGGTAGGCGGGTTTCATGGTTGCACCGCGCCCAGCCGGTCCAGATGTCCGTTGAATTCGGAAGCTTCGACGAAACCCGTCACACGGTTGTTGCGCATTTCCTGCCCGTCGGCGAAAAACAGCACGGCGGGTGGACCGAACAGCCCGTAATGCTCAAGCAATTGCTTGTGATCGGGTGAGTCTGCGGTGACATCCGCGCGCAGCAATTTGATGCCGGTCAGACGCGGCGCGACTGCGGCGTGGGCGAAAGTCTGTTTCTCCAGATGTTTGCACTCGATACACCAATCGGCATAAAAATCGAGCATCACCGGCTGGCCGGCGTCGCGGGCGCTGGCGACTTCCTGTTGCACGGCAGCCAGCGAATCGACGTTCACGAACGCCTGCGTGCGAGGCTCGACACCCGCGCGGGCGCCGGCCAGCGGTGCAAGCGGCTGCAAGGGATCTTCGCCGCCGGCGGCCGCGCCGATGACCAGCGTCACGCCATAGACCAGGCTCGCCACGCCCAGGCCCTGATTAAAACGCTTCCAGCCGCTGGCACGCTCGTGAGGCCGGTCCAGGGCACCCAGATAGACCGCCGAGCCAATCAGTAACAAGGCCCACAGCGCGAGGATCACCGGCCCCGGCAGGATGCGCGACAGGAACATCACGGCAACCCCCAGGAACACCACCCCAAACACGCATTTGATGCTCTCCATCCACGCCCCGACCCGTGGCAGAACACCACCGGCCGAGGTGCCGAGCGCGACCAGGGGCAGGCCCATGCCGATACCCAGCGCGAACAGCGCACTGCCACCGACCAGGGCTGAACCGGTCTGGCTGATAAAGGCCAGCGCGCCGGCTAGCGGAGGCGCCACACAAGGCCCGACTATCAGCGCAGACAAGGCGCCCATGATGCCGACCCCCACATAGCTGCCACCGCGCTGCGCACGGCTCATGCGGTCGAGACGGGTCTGCAGAGCATTGGGTAACTGCAGTTCGTAGAAGCCGAACATCGACAGCGACAGCGCGACGAACAACAGGCTGAAGGCCAACAGCACCGCGGGCTTTTGAAACGCTGCCTGCAGGTTGTGGCCGAGCAACCCGGCGGCGACGCCGGCCAACGCGTAAGTGGCGGCCATCGCCACCACGTAGACCGACGACAACGCGAAACCGCGTGTGGCGCTGACGGGTTGCTGCTGGCCGATGATGATGCCGGACAGGATGGGCACCATCGGTAATACACAGGGTGTAAAGGCGAGCAACAAGCCAAGACCCAGGAAACTCATGAGGGTCAGCGCCAGCGAACGATTTTTAAGGTCGCTGGTGATGCGGTCGGCCGCGCCTGGCTCACCGATGACGGCGGCGGCCGCAGCAGTGCCGGTGCCGGGCGTCGATACCGCAGCGCCAGCGTCACTGGTGCCGGGCGCGGCGCGGGTGCTGACGTTATTGAACGCGACTTTCTTTTTGATGGGCGGATAGCAGATGCCGTCTTCGGCACAGCCCTGATAGCGCACCTCGGCTTCCAGCACCGCGACGCCCGCTGGCCGCGCCGTCACCGGCACACTGAGATCTGCGGCATGTTTGAAGATTCTGACTTCGCCGAATTCAGGGTCCTGTTTGACTTCGCCGTCGGCGAGCCGCGGTGCGGCGAGGGTCAGGTCGGGGGTCAACGCGGTGACCGTGAACTTGTCGCGATACAGGTAATAACCGGGCTGAATATCCCAATTCAACACCAGCGAGCCATCGCTGGCGGTGCTCTCTGTCATCACGAACGCCTGGTCAGGGGGCAGAAAATCACGCTGGCCGGCGAGCTTTTCCGGTTTGGCCAAGGTCTCGAGCTGGTCGAGTACGCCGGCCGGCGCGGCGCTGGCGAACAAGGCCAGCAGCAGCGTCAGCAGGGCGAAACAGCGTGATTTATCCATTGTAAGTAGGCTTCCAACCCGGATGCGATAGGGACTGCTATCCGCGCCGGGAGTTCATAGGGATGCTCGCTCAGCCACAACCACTCAAGGGCGGCGCAGGCGGCGGCGGTGGTCTTGTGCGAGTCGAGTCGCAGTTTCGCGCTCACGGACCGTCCACAGAACGACGATGACGGTAGAGCTGGCGGTCATCACACACGGTCTGCGAAGGATATGATGGTATTGTAATCGCCCGCTTGAGCCCCAGCTATTTGTTCCATGCCGGTATTCTTTATTCTGCTGCTGCTCTTTATCGGCGTGCCGGTCATCGAGATTTACGTCCTGATTCAGGTCGGTCACGAAATCGGCGCGCTGTGGACCATCGTGCTGCTGTTCGCCATCGCGGCGCTCGGCAGTGCGTTGCTGCGCCTGCAGGGACTCGCGACCCTCGCCCAGGTGCAGAGTGCGCTGGCGCGCGGCGAATTACCGACCGAGGCGATCCTCGAGGGGCTGGTTTTGCTGCTGGCCGGGGTGTTGATGGTGACACCAGGTTTCGTGACGGATATCGCCGGCTTTCTGTTCCTGCTGCCCGCGCTGCGGCGTGGCATTGCGCGCGCGCTCGGTGCCGGTCTAATGATGCGCGTGCAACGCGGCGCGGGCATGGGTCAGGCCGGTCCGCGCGCGACCCACACCGACAAGGTGCTGGAAGGGGATTACCGCGTCGAACGCGAGCCCTGAACCTGCCCCACCTGCTGTAGGTGCGAATGAATTCGCGCCTACAGTGCGCTGAGTTTGGCTGCTGCCGCACGCAGGGTGTCATCTTCCTTGCAGAAGCAGAAACGCACATAACGCTGCGTCGGCGGCGACTGGTAGAACACTGACATCGGTATCGCCGCCACGCCGATTTCGCGCGTCAACCACGTCACCATCTGCATGTCATCGAGCGTCGATACCGCGCTGTATTCGGCCAGCTGAAAAAACGTGCCGGCGCTCGGTGTCATGCGAAAGCGCGAACCGTGCATGGCCGCCAGAAACACATCGCGTTTACGCTGATAGAAAGCCGGCAGCTCATCGAGATGCTCGGGGTGGTGGGCCATAAAATCCGCCAGCGCATGTTGCAGCGGGGTGGCGGTGACGAAGGCCACGAACTGATGCACGCGCTTGAACTCCACCATCAAAGCTGCCGGCGCCACGCAATAGCCGGTTTTCCAGCCGGTCACATGAAAAGTCTTGCCGAAAGAAAAAATCGCATAGCTGCGCGCCGCCAGCCGCGGTTTGCGCAACACGCTCCAGTGCGGCTGGCCATCGAACACCAGATGTTCGTAAACCTCATCGGAGACCACGATGAGGTCGTGTTGTTCGGCAATCTCGAGCAGGGTGTCGAGGTCGTTCTCATCGAGCACGCTGCCGGACGGATTGTGCGGAGAGTTGACCATGATCATGCGCGTGCGCGGCGTGATGGCGGCGCGCACCGCCTGCCAGTCGATACGATAGGCAGGTGCCGCCAATTGAAGGTGCACGGGCACACCGCCCGCCAGGCGCACCGCCGGGTCATAGCAGTCATAGACCGGGTCGAACATGATGACTTCGTCACCCGGCCTGATAACCGCATGCACCGCACAGAAGATTGCTTCAGTGGCGCCAGGGGTGATGGTGATCTGGCTATCGGCGTCGATGGCATGGTCGTAAAAACGCGCGACTTTGGCCGCCACTTGCTGACGCAACACCGGCACACCCGCCAGCGGCGCGTATTGGTTGTAGCCGTGGGTGGTGAAGTAGGCGAGCCTCTCGGTCAGCTCGCGCGGGCCATCGTA
>CAMCBY010000048.1 GCA_945873015.1 Klebsiella pneumoniae | reverse complement strand
GCGGAAAACATCCGTGAGATATCACTCTTGCCGGGGTCGAACACCAGCCGCGAGGTCAAGGTCGGCGGCACTGACTTGGCGAAGTCCTCTTCGAGCCGGGTCAGCGCCTTGGTCGTATAGTTGCGACTCTGTTTGGCGCTCATGGTGTCCCACGCTTGCGCCTGCTCCGCCAGCATCGGAATGATGGCCTCGGCCCGCCCCGACCCATGCAGGATCTGCAACAGCTCGGCACACTGGCCGCGTTCACGTGTGCCGGTGACTTTTTCCAGCGTCAACCAGAAACGCCGCGGATGATCCTGGCGTGCGCAGTAGTCGCGCGCGGCAGGCAGCAGCAGGTCGTCGCTGGCGCTCTGTTTAAAGTAGATAAAAACACACAGCGCACACACCGCCAGGGTAATCCACGGCAGGTTGTCGTGTTCAACATCGACGCGATAGGGAATGAACATGTGGCCAGTCCTTTGACGAATGCCGCCTGCCCGCAGCATGCCGTCGCACCACACAAATGGCCAGCCTCGTTCGTGGGGTAGCGGTGTCGAATTGCTGCACCGCGCGGCCCGCCACGCCCCGAACATTCCCCGTTCGCGGACTCTTGTCGCCCGGCCCTTCGTCGTATAGTGCCTGACGGCCGGTCGGTCATTTTCCATTCAATCCGGGGAGTTCGACATGAGTGCAGAAAAAGTAGTCAATGATTTCATCGCGGCGTTTGACCGCAAGGATCTCGAAGGCGCGCTGGCGCTGGTCACGGACGATTGTTATTACGACAACGTGCCGCTGGGCGACATGCGCGGGCGCGACAAGATGCGCGAGTTTCTCGCGCCCATCATGGGCGGCAGTGAGCCGGTGCAGTTCGAAATCGTACGCCAGGCGGCGAGCGGCAATATCGTCATGAACGAACGTATCGACCGCTTCGTGATGAATGGCAAGAGCGTTGCGCTGCCAGTCAGCGGGGTATTCGAAGTCACCGACGGCCGCATCAGTTTCTGGCGCGACTATTTCGACAACGGCATGTTCATGAAGGCGCTGAAAGGCGAATGACGGCAGTAATGGATGGCAATACAAGCATGAACTACACAACACTGCTGGTGGAAAAGCAGGGTCCGATAGATTGGCTTACTTTTAATCGCCCAGAGGCCTTGAATTCGCTCAGTCGCCGCCTGGTCAGCGAGTTCCATCATTACCTCGACAGCCTGCAGGACAACCACGCCGTGCGCGTGGTAGTGCTGCGCGGCGCGGGACGTATGTTCTGCGCCGGCCTCGACATGAAAGACCCGGAGCGCAAGCCGTCGCGCGATGCCGATCAAGGCATGGCGAGTCAGCGCACGTTTTCCGGCCTGGTGATGAAAATGCGGCGCGCGCCGCAACCGATGATTGGTCTGTTACACGGATATGCTGCCGGCGGCGGTTTCTCGATTGCGCTTGGCTGCGATGTACGCATCGCCGCCGAGGGCACCAAGATGAACTGCGCCTTCATCAAGATTGGACTATCGGGCTGTGAAATGGGCTCGAGCTACCATCTGCCGCGTTTGATCGGTACCTCGAACGCAGCCGAGTTGCTCTACACCGGACGCTTCATCGACGCAGCGCGCGCTTTGCGCCTCGGGCTGGTCAGCGAAGTGGTGCCGGAAGCCGATCTCATCGCTGCCGGTCAGGCACTCGCCGACGACATGGTGGCGACTTCGCCCTTGGGTTTACGCCTGAGCAAAGAAGCGTTCTGGGCCAATGTCGACGCCCAGAGCCTCGATACCGCGATTGCGATGGAAGACCGTAATCAGATCCTCACGGTGGCCAATGGCAATCTCGACGAAGGGGTGGCGGCCTTTCTGGAAAAACGCAAACCGCGCTGGTAAACGCGCGACCCTGCTCTGTCATTTGCCAAACACCCGCCGCGGTTCCCGCGGCGGGGTGATCGACTTGTGGTCTAGTCGGCCGTGACCTCGACGATAAAACCATCCGGCAATTCACGTTTGCCGTAGATAAAATCGCCGTTGATATCGCTCACCCATAAACGATTGCCGACAAAACGCAGGCCCCAGGGATTGATGAGGCCACTGACCACCACTTCCAGGCGTCCTTCGGGTGTCACGCGATATACCTTGCCGTCGGCGCGCAGCGCCTGCCCCTGCGGCACCGGGATCTCGAACGAACCGACATCGACGATAAACAACTGACCGCCATAAGCACCGAAACCGGCGGGCGCGATATCGAGGCCGCCGAACATGGTGCCGCCCTCGGCCACCGCCTTGTCGACGATCGTGCCGTCCGGCAGCACTCGCAACACCACCGTGCCGCTGGCCTTGTACAAACCACCCCGAACCACCGTCACCAGGATTGATTGACCGTCTTCGGCAAAACGCAGATACAGCGGCGCGCCATGACGGCTCTCGTCAAAGGTCGTGAAGGGCGCGCACTTGCCATCGGCCGCGACCGTATAGATGGTGCCGTTGGAACTGGTGATGGCGTACAGCTTGCCGGCGAAAGCACTACCGGGCGGTGCAAACGCGGCGTCCACCCCGGTACCGCTGACACGTTTGGCATCGAGCGCCGGCAAGGTGCAATACACACTGACGGCGTAGTTGTCGGCCGGCGCAATGCGCTGAATTAGATAGTTTTCGACCTGGTTCTCGGAACCGACTTTGGGCTGAGAGAGCGCGAAGATGTGGCCGCCGTAGGCGCCGAAATCCGCTGGGGCAAAATCGAAGCCGGCGCTGACCGGTTTCATCTTGTCTGCATCGACCCGCACCGTGACCTCGCCTTGGGCGTTGATGGAAAGCATACGGCTGCCCTTGTCACCGCGCACCTTGCCATCATCGTTCAGCCACACTGCGCCTTCGTGCGCGTGCATGACCAGCGGGTCATAGAGTTCACCGGGCGGCACGATCAGTTTGGCCGCAAACCCCGGCGCGGCCTTGACCTCAACCGCGAGCAGGCTGTCGAGCATTTCACGGAGTTGGGTATCCGCCGCCACGGCGTCAGTCAGCGCCAGCGTGGCCGCGACCGCCCACGTTAGAAGGCAATACTTCATGTAAGAACTCCAGGCAAAGAACGACAAACGCACGATTGGCGGCGCCATTCGACAATACCGGCCGACAGACCTGCAACACCTTATCGAGGGGGATGGCCGCCAGATAGTCGCGTCCCAGCCCCCAGCAAAGCTCGATTTCGGGCTGACGGCCATTGTCGGCGGCTAAGCGATGCCAGACGGCTGGATTGAGGCGGGCAATGCTGGCGTCTCGCCACAGGCCGATTATGGCAAACGTCTTAGCCGGGTCTTAAGACCAGCGCCCCGCCCGCGCCTGGCAGACACCGCCACGGCACGCTTCAACTCCACTGCGGCAGGTCGATACACGAGGGCAGTACGCTGCAAGCGGAGCACTTCGATGTCGAATCAGGAACTCATGGTCACACTCGCCGTGTTGGGCGGTCTGGTGGTATTCACGGTCGTGTTGGCGGTGGTCGGGGTGCGCATCAGGCGCACATCGGACGCCGAGGTGACGGCTTTGCGCGCGGCCGAAGTCGCGGCGCTATGCCAGGACCAGTTACTCGGGCCCGACTTCCTGTGGTCGGTGTGGAACGACACCGCGTCGGCCGGCGCCATGAAACAACTGGTGCGTAATGCCCACGACCAGACCGTCAGCAACATCACCAAACCTGCCCTGCCCCTGGACGGCGTGTTAAAGCGTTTCGAGCTGGCCGGCAAACACTACGAGATAGTCAACAACAACCAAGGGCTGGCTAGCCGCAGTTGTCTGCGCGAGGTTGGACAAGACACTGTGCTGCTCAGCACCGACACGTCCATGACCGGCACGACCTTCTTCCGCGGCGACGGTGAACAAGAACTGTTCTATGTGCCGCAACTCATGCTGAGCACAGCAGGCTTTCGCCCGGTGTTGGTGGACGGTAATGCGGTCGGCAAGCTGATCGTCGGCCTGAGCAACAGCCTCACCCGCCTGCTCACGCTGCCCAAGGGTCGTTATTCAGAACTCGAGCAGGTGTTTTTGCTGGCGAACGCCTAGCACGCTGCGCCACCATCTGTAGGTGCGAATAAATTCGCACCTACAGATGGTAGCGCTGGTCCTGACGCTACTACTCGTTACGCTCGAACTTGATGCCCTGATAATCGTTCGCCGACGCGGCCTGCAGGTGTTTGGTGTATTCCGCACCGCCGGTGGCGAAGATGTTGTAGCGGGTATGGCCATACTCATGACCATCGAGGTTCGAGTTGTAGCCGGTGATCCAGCTTTGCGCCTTGTTCAACAACAAGCCGTCGTAACTCGCCTTGACGGCGTCGAACCACGCCTGCTCGGAGGCCTCGCTGACGTTGAAACGGGTGTACTCATGTTTCCAGATGTGTTGCAGCAGCGGCGTCACCCAGTCGATGGCCACTTCCGAGCCGCGCGGGAAATTGGCGGCAGCGGTCTGCGGCCCGCCCAGCATGATCATGTTGGGGAAACCATTGACCATCATGCCGAGATAGGTGACAGGGCCCTTGGCCCATTTGTCGCGCAGCTTGGCGCCGCCCAAGCCGCGAATGTCGATGCGGTCGTAAGCGCCAGTAAAGGCGTCAAAGCCGGTCGCATAAACAATGACGTCGAACTCGAACTCACGATCGCTGGTGCACAAACCGGTTTCGGTGATGCGCTCGATGGGCGTTGCCTTGGTGTTGACCAGCTCGACATTGTCGCGGTTGTAGGTCTCGAAATATTTCGTTTCCAGCGGCAGACGCTGCACGCCGAAGCCGTGATCTTTGGGGATCAGCAGTTCGGCGATGGCCGGGTCGTTGACGCGCTTGCGGATACGATCGGCGATATAGGCCGAGATCTCGGCATTGGCGTGTTCATCCATGAAAATCTCGGGGAAGTTCGACAGCCAGATACCGAAACCCGGCTGGTCGTAGAGATAGTCATAGAACGCACGGCGCTCTTCGGGTGACACCGAATAGAAACTGCGCTTGTCGGGTTCGTGCTCAAAGGCTGCAGGGGAGCGTGCGCAGGCTTCGAAGATTTCGTCATAGCGCGCGCGGATTGCCGCCATCTCCTGATCGCTGATGGGGCCGTTGTTCAAAGCCGCCGCCCAGTTCGCGCGGCGCTGGAACACGGTCAAGTGCGCAGCCTGCTTGGCGACTTCCGGAATGATCTGAATGGCGGTCGCGCCGGTTCCGATGATGCCGACCCGTTTGCCGGTCAGATCGAGCGGCTCGTGCGGCCACTCACTGGTGTGAAATGAAATGCCCTTGAATTTTTCCATGCCCGGAATGCGCGGCAGGGTCGGCATCGATAACGGGCCGATGCCGGTGATCACCACGCGTGTCGTCAAGCTGCGACCGTCGCTGAGTTTCAGCCGCCAGGTGTCGCTCGCCTCGTCGAAATGCATGGATTCGATGCGGCAGTTGAACTGCATGTATTTGCGCAGATCGAATTTATCGACGACAAAATTGAGATAACGCAGGGTTTCCGGTTGCGGAGAGAAACGCTCCGACCAATGCCATTCCGCCAGCACTTCTTTGGAGAAAGAGTAACCGTAGGTATAACTCTCCGAATCGAAGCGTGCGCCCGGGTAGCGGTTGTTGTACCAGGTACCGCCGACACCGCCATTGGCGTCAAGCACGGTGGCGCTCACGCCGAGATCAACCAGACGCTTGATCTGGTAGATACCGGATACCCCCGCGCCGAGCACGATCACTTCGTAGTCATAGGCGGCGGCAGTGGATTGGGCGGGTTTGGATTGTGTTGCGGTGTTTGCCATGGCGGGTCTCCTCATCATTCGTTGGCGTACTTTAAGCGATTCACGCGCCAGTTGCGCTTGATTGCCATCAACTCGGCGGGCCCGCCGGGAAAAGGGGTAGCGCTGCCTAGCCATATCGAGTGGGGGCCCATTTGTGTAACGATCGTTACATTCTTCACCGCTCATCTTTTCCTCACTCGCCAGCCAATGAAAACGGGTTGTATTCATCTAACGGGCTGCCTATCCTCTGCTCTGTAATCATCGTTACAGTGAATCCAGGCATGGCACCACAGTTGGACGTTCCTGTACTGATCGCCGGCGGCGGGCCGGTAGGCACCACCCTGGCGCTCGAGCTTGCGTGGCGCGGCATTGCCTCGATGGTGGTGGAGGAGCGGCTGGAAATGCCGCCCAATCCCAAGTGCAACACCACCAATGCACGCTCGATGGAGCATTTCCGCCGCCTGGGCTGCGCCGATGCCATTCGCCGGGTCGGGCTGCCGCTGGACCGTCCGACCGACGTGGTTTATGCGACCCGCTGGCTGGGCCACGAGATCACGCGTTATCGCCTGCGCTCATCGGCCGAAGTGCTGGACGGCCGTGACGAACGCGGCGCCATCGACACCTATTGGCCGACACCGGAACCGCAACACCGCGTCTCGCAGCTCGCGATGGAGCCGGTGCTGCGTCACCATGTGCGCCAGTTTCCGCAGTGCGACTATCGCCAGGGCTGGCGTTTCCTGTCCTATCACGAAACTGCGGCGGGCATAGAGTGCGAGGTGCAGCACTGCGCCAGCGGCGAGCTGTCGACGGTGCGTGCGCAATACCTGGTGTCCTGCGAAGGCGGCCACAGCCTGATTCGTAAGGCGATGGGCGCCAAACTCGAAGGTCGCGAGTGCATCACCAAGTTCTGCACCACCTATTTCCGCTCAGCGGAAGTGACCGCGCGCTGGCCCCATGCGCGTGGCTGGATGCATCGTTTGTTCAACGCCGACGGCGAGTCCCACGTGATTGCCATCGACGGTCACGAGCGCTGGCTGCATCACTCGGTATTGAGCCCCGACGCCGATCTCGAGGCCCACGACTCACGTGCCGCCATCGCCCGTTCTTTCGGCGCCGAGCTGTCCTATGAAGTGCTCGGCCAGGAACGCTGGATCGCACGCGCGCTGGTTGCTGACAGCTATCGCAGCGGCAATGTGTTCCTGTGTGGCGATGCCGCCCATATCTGGATCCCGATGGGTGGTTTCGGCATGAACGCCGGCGTCGAAGATGCGGTCAATCTCGGCTGGAAACTTGCTGCCGTGATCAGCGGTTGGGCGCCCGATACGCTGTTGGAAAGTTACGAGGCCGAGAGGCGGGCCATCGGCCAGCTGGTGGCGGGCTCAGCCGCGAAGATCTATGAGGACTTGTATCGCATCCCGATACTCGACCCACGCCTTGAGGCGGACGACGACGCCGGCGTGGCGTTCCGCGCCGAAGTCGGCCACGCCATCACCACGCGCAATCTCGCCGAATTCGACAGCATAGGCATGCAGCTCGGCGTCAGTTACGAGCAGTCCCCCATCGTCTGTTATGACGATGGGGAACGGCCGGACTTTGCCTTGAACCGCTACACCGAAACCTCCCTGCCCGGGGTGCGTGCGCCGCATCTGTGGCGTACCTCCGGACGGGCCTTGTACGACGACCTCGGACCTGACTTCACACTGTTGTGTTTCGACACCCTGAAGGACGACCCGGCGCCCTTGCAGGCGGCCTTTGCAGCAAGCGGCGTGCCCCTCACGGTGCTGCGTGTCACTGAGGCCGATGCAGCCGAAAAATATCAGCACTACGCCATGGTGCTGGTGCGCCCGGACCAACATATCGCATGGCGCGCGAACCAGATGCCCGACGACCCGCAGCGCGTGGTCGCCACCATCATTGGTGCCACCCAACCCTGAGTAGAGGATTTACCCATGCAGACTATCGTGGCGCGGAAACTTGCAAGCGGCTTGTTGTTCGGCGAAGGCATACGCTGGAACGGCCATGCCGTGGTGCTGTCGGACATGCTCGGCAAACGGGTGGTCGAAGTGAATCCCGACAGCGGCGTCGTCACCACCGTGCTCGAAGTCGACAACCAGCCTAACGGCCTCATTGCGCGGGCCGACGGCAGCCTGCTGATCAATTCGATGTTCGACTGCAGGCTGCTGTGCCTCAACAACGGTCAAGTCGACGAATACTGCGACCTCTCGCAGCTCGCCACCGGGTATCTCGGCGACATCGTCGATGACCGCGATGGCGGCTACTACGTCGATGATGTCGGCGCACGGGTGCTGCATGGCGAGAAACCCGCACCCGGTCGGCTGCTGTACGTCAACGCCGCGCGTCAGGTGAGTGTTGCCAGGGACCAACTCGCGTTCGCCAATGGCGTGGTGATCTCCCCCGACGGTGCGCGCCTGTATCTGGCGGAGACCATGATCTCGACCATCAAACGATACGACATCCAAGCCCCGGGTGTGCTCGGTGAAGGCCAGGTGTTTGCCGACTTCAGTGGCGAAAGCCGTATCGACGGCATGACCATGGACGGCGAAGAAGGCTGCTGGGCCTGCCTGCTCGATACCGACCGCGTGCAGCGCGTGGCAAAAGACGGCAGCCGCAGTCACGCAGTGGTGGTGCCCAACAGCGAACCGATAGCCTGCACCATCGGCGGACGCAACGGCCGCCAGATGTTCATCAGCGCCATCGAAGCGCTGGGCGGCAAGAACATCTTCGAGGAAATGATGGCCAAACGGGTGCGCGCCAATATCTGGGTGGCGGACATTCCGTTCGACAAAGGCCAGGCGCGGCCATGATCGCAAGCGTCGCCGAGACCGGCGGTCGCAACCATGTCACGCGCGAGCGCTTCCTCGCCGCCGCCTTGACGCTGGTCGCGAACAAAGGTTACGCCGGCACCAGCATCGCCATGATCTGTCGCGAGGCGGGCCTCAACGCCAGCTCGCTCTACTGGTTTTTCAAGAACAAGGAAGACCTGCTGCTGAGTGCCATCAAGGAAGCCGACGACGAATTTCTGCGCGTCGCGCACCAATCGCTGCAACGCGATGACTCAGCCACACCACCGCCACTGAAAGACACCATCAAGTCGCTCGCACGGCAGTTGCAGGGTGACGCCAGCTTCCTGCGTCTGCTGCTGCTCATGATGGTCGAAGACCGCGCCCTGCCGGCCGATGTGCGCGCCAAAATCGCCGACATTCGCGCCAGCTCCCTCGACTGGTGGAAAGCCTTGCTGGAACGCCACTTCGAAACCTTGGGCGCCACCACCGCACGCATCCTCGCTGCCGATTTTGCGCCGCTGTGTCGGGCCACCATCAACGGCGCGTTCATCGCACAACGTTACGGCGAACCGGTAGATCTGGAAGTCATCCTGCAACAGTTGTTTCTGCTCTTGAGCGGTCTCGAGGCGCGCATCGTGGCCGAATCGGCCCGCCCGGCGCGCAAACGCAAGTCGCGCCGTCCCGCGTAGGTGCGAATTCATTCGCACACTAATGCCGTGGCAAAGCGCTGTGGTACGACTTTAATGTGCGAATGAATTCGCACCTACGAGGTGGCGCAATAGAAAGCCGGTGCGCGCCCGTACTTGAGTCAGCCGCATGCTAACGGCTATGGTTGCCCCCACATTCATTGCCAGAACCCTGGAGCGACCATGACCCCGACCCTGATCAAAGAGATGAGCGACGCGCTCGGACTCTATTTCAATCTTATGTATGACTGCGACGTCGCCAACTTCGATCGGGTGTTCGCCACCACCGCGCAGTTGCACGGCTTTCGCGAAGGTCAGATGCACTGCTGGCCGGCACCGCAATACAAGGAAGTGCTGGCTGGCCGCACTTCGCCCAAGGCACTCGGCGCGGCGCGCGCCGAACAGATTCTGCTGCTCGATTTCTGCTCGGAAAGCCAGGCGCTCGCCAAGGTGCGCGTGCAGATCAACGACATGACCTTTGTCGACTATCTTTCCTATCACAAGATAAACGGCCTGTGGCTGGTGACCTCCAAGGCCTACCACCGCGAGGCCTGAGCGACCGCTCGACCGCAGCGCCGCAGACGGCCATGGCGGCGCGCATTGCCGATGCGCACGCCATCGCCGCTCAATGCGCTGCGTCGCACCGAGAATGGTGTGCCCTTGCGCCATGCTGGCCATGCCTGCCGAGTACAAAGCTGCGCGAGCAGGCCCCTCATTCAAGGAATGGCCATGCGCGCACCCTCGTTCTGTTGCTCCCTGCTTGCCACGGCCGCGCTGTCGCTGCTGTGTGCCTGCCACCCCGGCCAATCGCCACCCGCGTTACGCGCTGACAAGGCCCCACCCAGCAGCGCCCCTGCCAGCCACGGCGAAGCCGTATTTCGCCTGCAGAACGCCGTGCTCGATGAACTGATAGCAGCCCAGATGCGCGCGCCAACGCAGGATGAAGCACGCGACCTCGCACTTGCCGCGTTTGAGGACTATCTGGTCGATGATTGTGCCAGCCTCAACCAGGCCGCCGGACTCAGTGCCAGCGGCGCCGATCCCGGTCTGTTGTTGAAACTGCGCGTGCTGGTATCGCTGTCGGGCTGCGAGCAATCGGCGCAGGCGGCGCGCACCTTCCTGCGCGCCGATCGCACGCTGGTCAGCACCGCTACGCCCATCGCCACACCCTTGGCAGACACCATCACCGGCGCGTCTGTACTCGCGCGCGGCGACGTTGATAAACATCCATGAGCGGCGTGACAGACACCCCGTGCACAACTATCGAGACCGCCACCACCCCCAGGGTCAGTGCGATCAGTTGCTCAGCCACGGGCCGCGCCAGACCGTGATTGATGGCGAACATCAGATAATAGATAGAGCCGATGCCACGGATACCAAACCATGACATGAGCCGTCGCTGATCGCGCGAGACCGACGCGCCGAGCAGCCCCAGCCACACCGCCAGCGGACGCACCACCAGAAACAACAAGGCGATAAACCAGGCGGCCTCGGCAGGCAGACGTGTATAAGCGAGCATCGCGCCCGCCAGCAGCACGACCACCACCTCCGCCAGGCGCTCAAGTCTTTCGTTGAAACCCTGCACCTCCTGCATCATGTAAGCACTGGCAAGATGCCCGTCGGTCGCGAGTGCGGCGTGGGTAGCGGCGTCCTGCAGGCCGGCGGGCCGCATCAATGCACTGCTGCCGACAAGCATCCGCTCGTTGACGCGTTGCAGAGCAAGACCGGCGGCGAACACCGCGAGAAAGCCGGCGGTCTCACACATCACCGCCGCGCCGTAGCTGAGCGCAATGAGACCGAGAGCCAGGAACTCATCGCGCCCGACCGACTCACGATGGCGACTGCGCAGGTAGACCACGAGGCGACCGATAGCCGCGCCGAGCAGGCCCCCTATCGTCAGTCCACCGACACTTGCCCACAACACATCGACGAGCCACCAGCGCCATCCGTACTCGCCGAGCTCATGCATGCCGAGCAGGCCCAGACCCAACATCACAAAAGGAAAGGTCGCGCCATCGTTGAGACCACCCTCGGCGGTCAGACTGAAACGCAGCCGGTCGCGATCATCGACCGCCGCAACCTGAACATCCGAGGCCAGTACCGGATCGGTAGGCGCGAGGATCGCGCCCAGCAGTACGGCGGCGCCTGGCGCCATGTGGAACAGCAGCATCGCAAGTGTCGCCACCAACGCGACCGTCACCGTCATCGATACCACCGCGAGTCGAAGCGGCAAACGCCAGCCGGCATCGCGTAGTGGCAGACCGAGCTTGAGCCCGACGGCAAACAGTGAAATCAACACCGCGACTTCCGCGATGCGTTCAAGCAATACCGAATAGACCAGCGGATCGGGCAGCAGATAGCCGCCCACCGCCGGCCCCAATGCAAACCCTGCGGCAAGATAAAACATCGCGGCGGTGACCGGCAGACGACTGAGCGAAGTGCCGGACAACGCCATGCTGATCAACAGCAGTCCAGCCAGCAGTGACCACAACGCAAATGACATCGTTCAGGCCAAGGTATCGCGCGATGCGGGTGAATACAGCGGGCTTATCGCCTTGCGTCGCCATGACTCGCAGGCGGCGTGCGCTAGCGCAAGTTGCACCTCGGTGCCGCGACCGTAAGGACAGCCATACTCGTCAAAATACAGGAGCGTAAGCATAAGCGCGGCACAGTAGCGGCAGCCTGCGGCACCGTCTGTACTGCACACAACGGATGAGACCCAAAGAGTGCCGCGGTCTGCGCTTGCCAACGAATATCGCGCGCGTTTCGTCATTCCCCTACTTGATACCGTCCGCGTGGGCAGGCTGAGTACGCCATCGTACAGATGAGTCCAAGCCGCTCCGGGTAGCCTTGATTGAGACGCGCTGACGCGCTTGCGCAGCCTGACCACCACCAGCGGCCTGGCACTGTGCCGCTTCAATCAGTAGGGAACACCATGAACAAAAAAACCATTTCACTGCTCGCCGTGGCCGGCATGAGCCTGGTCTCACTGGCCCACGCCGAAAGTGCCATGCCGGCAGCTCAGGCACCGCCTATCTCCAAGGCCGACTATGCCGCCATCAAGGCAGGTGCCGAGACGCAGTACAAAACAGATGCGGCCGCCTGCGACTCATTGAGTGGCAATACCAAGGATGTCTGTATGGTGCGCGCCAAGGCCACCCGAAGTGTGGTCGAAGCCGACGCCGAAGCGGCTTACGAAAATACGCCCAAACATCGCGAAGTAGCGCGTCTCGCACGCGCCGACGCACGCTACTCGATAGCCGCTGAAAAATGCGACGAGCTGGCCGGCAATGGCAAGGCCGTATGCGAAGCCGAAGCCAAGGCCGCATTTGTTTCGAGCAAGGCCGATGCCTCCGTCGATCGCGTGACGGCAGATACGAGCATTGAAGCTGCAGAACAGCGTTCAGAAGCGCGCACCGATGCAAAAGCCGAAAAATCGACCGCCGATTACGATGTGGCGGTAGAGAAATGCGGCGTGCTGGCCGGCGACCGCAAAGATGATTGTATCGGCGTAGCCAAGACCCGTTTTGGCAAATCATGAGTCAGGCGACTCACGGAGCGCGCCGGCTATACACGCGTTCCTCACCAACCACTCTATTGCCGAGATCAAGCCCATGACCAACCACGTCTACAAAATGCTGGAACTGACCGGCAGCTCCAACGAGAGCTCAGATCAAGCCATCCGCACCGCGCTCGCTTGCGCTGCGCAAACCATCAAACACATGGACTGGTTTGAAGTGCTGGAAACGCGCGGCGAGATCAAGAAAGGCGAAGTGGCCAACTGGCAAGTCACGCTCAAGATTGGCTATCGCCTCGAGAGCTGATGGGTGACGGCTGCGCGCCGTCAACGGTTTCGCCGGTTGCATGGCACCCCCGGAACGCCCCGTTCCTCGCCAATGTAACCGGCTTCTTTCTCTTCCCGCTTGAACCGTCTAGTGTGCTGTCCCGTGATGAACTTCGATAATTCGCGCCGCCAGCGGAGTGCGAGGCAAGGCGCGAGGAGGAGTGAGCGGCGCTATTGCGACGACGAGCAACGCCGCATCGCGCTTCGAGGGCAAACGAATTACGAAGATTCATTGCGGGACAGCACACTATGGCGCAACAAACGCCCATTGCGTCAGAGCAATCACCTTGACCGTCAACATCAACTGGCCATCGTCCCGCGCCGGACGCGCACGCTCGTGCTCGACCGCGAACGGCACACTCTGGCCGGCCTCGATGGCCATCGGCAAGATATGTAACTCGGTCCAACCCGGCGAGGCATCGTTGCTGCGGCGATCGTCGTTCCATAACCAGCCATAACTCACCAGCAGACGTACATTCTCGATGCGTTGACTGCCTCGGTTGGTGATCTGGCCAGACAAACGCTGCGGCGTATCAACGATATCAGCGAGCGTTGCGATGGCCGCCACTTCGGCAGTTGGCACCACTTCAGCGGCAACACAGGGCAGGCTCGGGCTGAGCAGCACAGTGCACGCCAGCGTGACGGAGATAAAAGTATTCATACAGAGTTCCTTCTGAACAACAGGGTCATTGAGAGCCATAAAAAGGAGACGATGCGCGCGGTGTCGGGTGCGCCACATCCGCGATGCGGGCGGCCTTGCGTTCC
>CAMCBY010000047.1 GCA_945873015.1 Klebsiella pneumoniae | reverse complement strand
CACCATACAACTGTTGTAGAGCAAATGACCCTGCGGCTCGGGGTAACCGAGCACCAGATGGATGCCGGTGACGCGCGCGGTGATGACGTTCAGGGCGGCCTTGACCCGCGCATGCAGGCCGGGGCGGAACAACAAATCTTCCGGAGGGTAACCGGTGATGGCGAGTTCCGGCATCACCACCACATCGGCCCCTTCGTCACGGGCGCGCAGGGCGAGGTCAATGATGATGTCACGGTTGCCGGCGATGTCGCCGACACAGAAATTCGCTTGCGCGAGGGCGAGGCGGAGGTCGGAGGTCATGGCTGTGCCGGCGTGCGGCGCATCGTTACAACGTTGCGCGGCACACCGGCCCGAGGATCAGGCGCCGAGCGCCTTGGCCATGGCCGGCCCCATATCGGCCGGCGAACGCACGATGTGCACACCCGCCGCTTCGAGGGCCTTGAACTTGTCGTCGGCCGTGCCCTTGCCACCGGAAATAATGGCGCCGGCATGGCCCATACGCTTACCGGGCGGCGCGGTGACGCCGGCGATATAGCCGACCACCGGCTTGGTGACGTGTTTGCCGATGAAGGCTGCTGCGTCTTCCTCGGCCGAGCCGCCGATCTCACCGACCATGATGATGCCTTCGGTCTGCGGGTCATCCTGGAACAGCGTCAGGCAGTCGATGAAGTTCATGCCGTGGATCGGGTCGCCGCCGATGCCGACGCAGGTGCTCTGGCCCAAACCCGCACGGGTGGTCTGATGCACAGCCTCGTACGTCAAGGTGCCGGAGCGCGAGACGATGCCGATGCGACCCTTCATGTGGATCTGACCCGGCATGATGCCAATCTTGCATTCCCCAGGCGTGATGATGCCCGGGCAGTTCGGCCCAATCAGACGCACATCGGGGCGCGCCGACAGGCTCGCTTTGACCCGCAACATGTCCAGCACCGGAATGCCTTCGGTGATGCAGGCAATGACCTTGATGCCGGCATCGGCCGCTTCGCAGATGGCGTCGGCGGCAAACGGCGGCGGCACAAAAATCATGCTGGCGTCGGCGCCGGTCGCGGCCACGGCGTCGGCCATGGTGTCGAAGATCGGACGGTCGAGATGTTTGGCGCCACCACGGCCGGGGGTGATGCCGCCGACTATCTGGGTGCCATAGGCGATCGCCTGCTCAGCATGGAAAGTGCCCTGTTTGCCGGTGAAACCCTGCACCAGAACACGGGTCGCGCGATTGACCAGAATCGACATCAGTTCTTTCCTCCCACGGCCGCCACCGCCTTGTTAGCGGCATCGGCGAGATCCTCGGCGCTGGTGATTGCGAGCCCGCTCTTGGCCAGCATGTCCTTGCCTTCGTTGACGTTGGTGCCTTCCAGGCGCACCACCACGGGCACGCTGACGCCGACTTCCTTGACCGCGGTGATGATGCCTTCGGCAATCAGGTCGCAGCGCACGATACCGCCGAAGATGTTGACCAGAATGGCCTTCACATTCGTATCGGAGACGATGATCTTGAACGCCTCCGCGACCCGCGCGGCGGTGGTGCCGCCGCCGACGTCGAGGAAGTTGGCCGGCGCGCCGCCGGACAGCTTGATGATGTCCATGGTCGCCATCGCGAGGCCGGCGCCGTTGACCATACAGGCGATGTTGCCGTCGAGGGTCACGTAATTGAGATCGAACTCCTTGGCGCGGCGTTCTTTCTCGTCTTCCTGATCCGGATCGCGCCAGCTTGCGATCTCCTGACGGTAGAGCGCGTTGTCATCGATGTTGATCTTGCCGTCCAACGCGCACAGCGAGCCGTCGGTGAGGATGGCGAGCGGATTGATTTCGACCAGGCTCAAGTCGCGTTCATTGAAGAGCCGGTAGAGCCCGTGCAGGATGATCTGCAACTGGCTGCGCTGCTTGGCGTCCAGCTCCAGTGCAAAGGCCATTTTGCGGCATTGGAAATCCTGCAGACCGAGCACCGGATCGACGCTGAAAGTCACTATCTTTTCCGGGGTGGTGGCCGCCACTTCTTCGATATCCATACCGCCGGCACGTGACGCCATGAAGGCAACACGGCGGCTGGCTCTGTCGACCAGCACGGACAAATACAATTCGTGGGCGATATCGGCGGCGGCGGCTATCAGCACGCAACCGACTGGCTGACCATCGGCACCGGATTGATAAGTCACCAGACGTGAGCCAATCAAGCGCGCCGCGGTGGCTTCGAGTTCTTTAAGATCGCGCGTGAACTTCACGCCGCCGGCCTTGCCGCGGCCACCGGCGTGGACCTGCGCTTTTACCAGCCATGCATCGCCACCGAGTGCGCGAGCCTGGGCCACTGCTTCTTGTGCGCTGTGCGCGATTTCGCCGCCTTGCACCGGAATGCCGTAGTCGGCAAACAGGCGTTTGGCCTGATACTCATGCAGATTCATCATTCCCCCTGACAGGCTGGTGAAACACTACTGCGCTCATAATTTTGGGTCCCGGCGGTGCTCGGAAACTTCCGCTGGAAGTGGGTCTGCTGCAAGCGGACCCGCAGGCTGCCCGCCTGCGGCGGGCATAAACCCCATAACATTCCCGTCTACGCACACTGCGGTTAGTCCGCGCAGGCGAGGCGCAAAAATGCCTTCGCTCGCGACGTTTTTCACCAGCGCGCTAACGGATGGGCGCACCAGCATCGCGGGCCGCAAGCTTATCACCAACCGCCTTGAGTCGGACGGATCAAAAGGTGAACATACGGCCGCAGTCGGCGACGCGACGAGGCCACGCAGTATGGCGCTTCCACCGCGCTTTGTCATGACTGCAACGGTAGTCGCGCCCGCTCGCGCGGAGGCGGTCTGAATGCTTGTACGTGTAATTCTGCTGGTCTTGTTGGCGGTCATCGTAATGATGGTCGTGCGACGTTTGAAAGTTGCCGCAAACGCGCCCCGGAACAGGGCAAGTATCGAAGCGCAGACTGTGCGTTGCGGGCACTGTCAGGTCTATCTGCCGAGCAACGAGGCGATTGCCCGTGACGGGCAGCATTTTTGTTCGCCGGCCCACGCCGAAAAATCGCGCCCGCGCCCATGAGCCAGGCGGCGATGCACGACCTGGAGGTGCGGCAACGCGTTCAGCACAACAACTGGAACGCGCTGCGCTACTTCAATTTCTACCGCATCGTAATCGCCGGCGTATTCACCATTCTGAGTCTGTCCGGCAAGTTGCCCCCCAACCTGACCGACATCGATTCACGTCTGTTCGTCGGCACCGCGCTTGCTTATCTGGTGTTCGCCATCGGCGCGTTGTTTGCCGCGGAACAGCGCGGTTTGACCTATCGCGTGCAGGTCTATGGTGGGGTGCTGGCCGATGTCCTGGCGACCACCCTGCTGATGCATGCTGCCGGCGGCGTGACCAGCGGCATCGGCATCCTGCTGGTGATGTCGGTGGCCGGCGCCTGTCTGCTGGCCTCGGGCCGTGCGGCGGTGTTTTTTGCGGCCCTGGCGAGCATGGCGATGCTGGGCGAAACATTTTTCGGCACCCTGTACGACGCCTATTCACCGGCCAACTACACCCAGGCCGGCCTGCTCGGCGCGGCCTGTTTCGGCACCGCGGTGCTGGCGTCGGCGCTTGCCGAGCGCGCCCGCCACAGCGAGGCACTGGCGGCCGCCCGCGCGCTCGATATCGAACACCTGTCGCGCTTGAATGAACACATCGTGCGTCGGATGCGCGCCGGCATCATGGTGCTGGACCGCGCTGGCGCGGTGGTGCTGGCGAACGACGCGGCGGCAGAAATTCTCGGCAAAGAGGGCGGCGCCATGCAGGGTGCACTGACGGCTATTTCCGAGCCGCTCGAGGAATCGTATCGGCGTTGGCTGCATAGCGGCGAGAATCCGGCCGCCACCATCGTCGGTCACGGCAGCATTAACGCGCTGGTATCGTTCACCGAACTGGCCGCCAGTGAACCCGCTCAGCAGGGCACCCTGGTGTTTCTGGAAGACGCCGCCGAGACCCGCCAGCGCGCCCAGCAATTGAAGCTTGCGTCACTCGGGCGACTGACCGCCAGCATCGCCCATGAGATTCGCAATCCGCTCGGCGCTATCAGCCATGCGGGTCAGTTGCTGTCCGAATCGCCCGATCTGACCAGTCAGGACAGACGCCTGACCGACATCGTGCTGCAGCACTCGCAGCGCGTGAACGCGATTATCGAGAATGTCATGACCATCGGCCGTCGCCACGATGTGGTGTCGGAGAATTTCCTGCTGCGGCCGTGGCTGGAGGCGTTCTGCGCCGAACTCGAGGAACGTTACGAACTGGCTGAGGGAGACCTCATCATGCGCTGGCAGGCTGACCCGATCATGGTCCGCATCGATAAAAGCCAGTTGCAGCAGGTGTTATGGAATTTGAGTGAGAACGGCCTGCGCTATGCGAGCGGCGCGCCGCTGCTTGGTTTCGAGGCTGGCATTATCGACGGCAACGGCCGGCCGTTTCTGGAAGTGTTCGATTCGGGGCCGGGCTTGAACGAGGCGATCGCCGACCGCCTGTTCGAACCCTTTGCCACCACTGAGAGCAGTGGCACCGGGCTTGGGCTCTATATCGCGCGCGAATTGTGCGAGTCTAATCAGGCGTCGCTGCAGCTCGTTGAACGACACAACGGCTGCCGCTTCCGCATCGTGTTCGCCCACCCAGGCAGACAACAAAGGATTGGAGAGGTATGAGCGACAGACGCGCGCTGATAGTCGATGACGAACCCGACATCCGCGAATTGCTCGGTATCACGCTCGGGCGTATGGGCGTGCAGGCCAGTCCCGCCGCCAATATCGCCGAGGCCCTGGCGCTGTTGCGCCAGGAGAATTTCGACCTGTGCCTGACCGATATGCGGCTACCCGATGGTAACGGTCTCGACCTGGTGGCCGACATCGCCCGGCGGCACCCAGGCATGCCGGTCGCGGTCATCACTGCTCATGGCAATATGGAATCAGCGATCATCGCGCTGAAATCCGGGGCCTTCGACTTTGTCACCAAACCGGTCGATCTGAAAGACCTGCGCAACCTCATCACCCAGGCCTTGAAGCTGCGCGGCTCACCTACCGGCGAATCGCGGGCATTAATCGGTGCCTCGGCGCTGGTCGAACGCCTGCGCGCGACCATCGCCAAGCTCGCCCGCAGTCAGGCGCCGGTCTATATCAGTGGTGAGTCCGGCACCGGCAAGGAGCTGGTCGCGCGCCTTATCCATGAGCAGGGCGCACGCGCGATGGCGGCCTTTGTGCCGGTCAATTGCGGCGCAATTCCCGATGAACTCATGGAAAGCGAGCTTTTCGGCCATCGTAAGGGCAGTTTCACCGGCGCGGTGGCGGACAAACCCGGCCTGTTTCAGGCCGCCGATGGCGGCACCTTGTTTCTCGACGAAGTGGCCGAGCTGCCCTTACACATGCAGGTCAAACTGCTGCGCGCCATTCAAGAAAAACGGGTACGGCCTATCGGCGCCGACGCCGAGGTGGTGGTCGATTGCCGCATTCTGTCTGCCACCCACAAAAAGCTCGCTGAACTGGTCGAGGCGGGCGAATTCCGCCAGGATTTGTATTACCGCATCAACGTCATCGAGCTCAACGTGCCACCGCTGCGCGAACGGGCCGACGACATTCCCTTGCTGGTCGAGCATTTTCTCGCCAAAAAGAGCGAGGAGTTCGGGCTCGGCATGCCGACCCTCAGCGCCGAAGCGTTCGAGGCGTTGCGCGCCTACGCCTTCCCCGGCAATGTCCGTGAGCTTGAGAACATCCTCGAGCGTGCGCTGACCTTGTGTGAGAACGACGAGATCAACGCAGCGGACCTGCGCCTGCCCGAAGGGCCGCGGGCGGCGCCGGGCGTCGCTGGCCCTGCCGAGTTGCAGGATTATCTCGACGATGTCGAGCGCAGCCGCATTCTCGCGGCCCTCGAGCAGACCCGCTGGAACAAGACCCGTGCGGCCAAATTGCTCGGCATCAGCTTTCGCGCCTTGCGTTATCGCCTGCAGAAGCTCGGCATCGACGGCTGATCGACACGGCACTGACGATTTTTGTCACATTGTGACGCCGAAGGAGGGTCGGCACAGCTTCTACAGCGACCGTCAACTACCCGTTTTGCGGATTTTCGTTAGACCGGGTGCGGCTTTTCCCGATTTCAACTCTCATGGCATGGAATCTGCTAACCCTACCCGCACGAGTTCGATCCGGTACATCACCGGGGCGAACGGAGAGTTTCGGTAAGCGCCTCAGCGAGGTGCTCAACCAGCTCACTGGCGAACGAAAATTCATAGCAATTCTCTGAGGAGAGACGACACATGAAGATGCAGAAGCAACAGGGTTTTACCCTTATCGAATTGATGATCGTCGTGGCGATCATCGGTATCCTGGCCGCAGTCGCGATTCCGGCTTACCAGGATTACACCATCCGCGCGAAAGTGACCGAAGGTCTGTCGCTGGCCAGCGCCGGTAAGACCGCGGTTTCCGAATACTTCTCGGCCAACGGTACGCTGCCGACCGACAACACCGCTGCTGGTATGGCTGAAGAGGAAGCGATCTCCGGCAACGCGGTTGACAAGGTCGCTGTGGGCGCCGACGGCGATGGCATCATCACCGTGACGTTCTCGACCAAGACCATTGAGGCCCAGACCATCACCCTCTCGCCTGCGACCACGGGTGGCAAGGTTGTTTGGGATTGCACCGGCGGCAACCTCGAAGGCAAGTATCGTCCGTCGTCCTGCCGCCTCTAAGGCCAGGATAGTCTGACTGCCAAGCACGCTGCGCTCTGCGCAGCGTGCTTTTTTTTTGTCTGACCGTTGTTCTTGAGCCCCGCCCCGCACGCCGATGCACCCAACGTGACGGAACAAGCTATCGATTCGCGCCCGCTGCTCGCGCTGGTGTTACTGGCGGCCGTGATGCTGGTTTACCTGCCCGGCCTCGAGGGTCGCTTCACGTTCGACGACTACCCGACCATTGTCGATAACCCGGCGCTGGATTTAAGCGCTGTCGACCTCTCGGCGCTGCTCGACGCCGCTTTCTCCGGCGCGGGCACTGGCCCCTTGGCCCGTCCGCTGGCGATGCTGAGTTTCGCCGCCCAACGCACCCTCGGCGGCCTTGACCCGTGGCCTTTCAAATTCACCAATCTCGTTATCCACGCGCTCAACGCGCTGCTGGTGTGGGCTTTGCTGCTGCGACTTCTGCCGGCACTCGCGCCACGCGCGCCGCGTCAACTGGCGTGGCTAATCGCCGCGTTATGGGCGCTGCATCCGATCAATGTGACTTCGGTGCTGTACGTGGTGCAGCGCATGACTTCGCTGTCGGCGAGTTTCATGTTGCTGTGTCTGCTGCTCTACACCACCTGTCGCGAGCGACAGGTGCGCAGCCAGCCATTGCCGTCGGCGTGGCCATGGGCCTGCGGCGCTCTGGCGCTGCTCGCACTGCTCAGCAAGGAAGTGGCGGTCACGCTGCCGTTCTATGTCCTGCTGATTGAGAGTGTGCTCAGCGGCGGGCGCTGGCATGTTTTATCGCCGCGTGCGCGCCGCGCCCTGGCGCTGGCCGCCGCTGGCCTGATAGGTGCCGGCCTTTGGTACTTTGTGCATACGCTTGCGGCCGGTTATGCCGGGCGCGAATTCACCCTCGCACAACGACTGTGGAGCGAGGCGCGCGTGATGTTTGTCTATCTGCGCCTGTTGCTGGTGCCGACGCCGGGCGCCTTTACGCTCTTTCACGACGACCTCGCGCTGTCCCACGGCTGGTTATCACCGCCCAGCACCCTGTTGGCAACGGCCGGTCTGGTGGCAGTGTCGGTGGTGGCCTGGGGGCGGCGCCGCGCCCAGCCCTATCTCGTGTTCGGCTGGGCGTGGTTCATGCTCGGTCATGCCCTGGAAGGCAGTGTCATTCCGCTCGAAATCATGCACGAGCATCGCAACTATCTGCCGGGTCTCGGCATCATCGCGGCCTTGAGTCTGGCGCTGTGCGAAGCACTCGCGGACGCACCGCGAGCGCAACTGCGGCGGCTGTGTGCACTTGTCGCACTCGCCGTGCTGGCGGCCGTCACCCTGTCGCGCGCCGCGCTGTGGGCCGAACCGCGCGGGCTCATGGAATCTGAACTGCGCCATCACCCGCAGTCGCCGCGCCTGTGGTATGAAACCGGCCGGCTGCGCATCGCGGCGGCGGGCAAAGACGCCACGCTGTATGCCGCTGGCATTGTCGCCCTCGAACAGGCCGCGGCGCTGGCCCCGATCAAGACCCTGCCGCTCGCCGCCCTGCTCAAGACGGCCATCGAGCGTGAAGACGGCGCGGCCATTCAGCGGTTGCTGCCGGTGATCATCGCTCAGCCCCGTCAGACCGTGGGCGAGGAAATCTTCCGCGATCTGGTCATCTGTCAGGGTTATGGCCGTTGTCGTGTCGACAGTGCGACGGTGCAGGCATTGGCCGGTGCGCTGCTCGCGCGGCAGGACTTGTCGAATCCAGTGCGCCAGCGTGTGCTCGAGTGGTTGGCGGTGTTCTACGCGCGTAATCTTGCCGATCCGCAGGCGGCCATCACCATCCTCGAAGATCTGGTCACTGAGCGGCCGCGCGACCTGAGTCTCAAGACGCGTCTCGCCGAGGCCTATGTCAGCGCTGCACAGCCGGCGCGCGCCCGTGCGCTGGCGCGCGAAGTACAGCAGGCACTGCCGTGGAGCAGCGTGTTCACGCAACGACGCCTGCTCATGCGGCTGGGACGTCTTATGGCCGATGAGCAGAAACAATGACCATCAACACTGAAACCCGCCGCCTCGATCGCGCGAGTCTGGTGGTGCTGGGCCTGCTGTCGGTATTGACGGTGATGCTGTATTGGCCGGCCCTCGGGGGGCCGCTGCTATTGGATGACAACAGCGTCATCGCACCGTTGCTGACGGCCGCGCAGCGTTCACAGTCGTGGCAGTTGTTCCTGTTCAGCGACAGTGGCCCCCTCGGGCGGCCGCTGGCGATGGCGAGTTTTATCCTCAACGCCATGGGCAGTCTCGACTTGCGCTATTGGAAGGCGACCAATGTGGCTGTGCATGTCGTCAACGGGGTGCTGGTATATCGTTTGTTCGCCGGCCTCGCCGCGGTCAGCGGCATGTCCGTCGCGGCAGCACGGGTGCTGGCTGCCGGTGGCGCGGGGTTGTGGTTGTTGCATCCTCTGCATATCAGCACCGTCATGTATTTGAGTCAGCGCATGACCGAATTGGCGACCTTGTTCGCGCTGCTGGCGATGGTCTTGTACGTTGAGGGCCGTCGCGTCGGGGTCGCGCGGCGCGGCGCGCGTGTGGCCATCGGCGCGGCTTTCCTTGTCTGCACGCCGCTCGCCGCGTTCAGCAAAGAGGTTGGTCTGCTGACGCCGTTTTATCTGCTCGCGCTGGAATGCTGTGTATTCAACGGTGAGCAGTGGCCGCGTCCATCGTGGCTTAAACGCCTGCTCGCGGCGTGCACCTTATTGCCGCTGCTGGCGGCGGCGATTTATTTCGCCAGCCACTGGCACCGTAGTTTTGTCGGCCCCTACAGCCTGCGCGATTTCGGCCCGCTCGAACGCTTGTTGACCGAGGCGCAGGTCGTGCTCGGTTACCTTGGCTGGATAGTCGCGCCGCGCAGCGCCGCGCTTGGTTTCTATCACGACGATGTCGCCATCGCCGCGTGGCCACCGCAGTGGGCGAGCCTGGTGGCGCCAGCGCTATTGTTCACGCTGATGGCGGTCGCCTGGCGCTGGCGTGATCGTGCACCGCTGGCGGCTTTTGGTGTGTTGTTGTTTTTCGCCGGTCACGCGCTCGAATCGAGCATCTTTCCCCTCGAGCTGGTGTTCGAGCATCGTAACTATCTGCCCTCGATTGGTATCTGCCTGGTGTTGGCGGCGGCGAGCGCCCACTGGCTGGATGCGCGCCGCGCGACCTTGCTGCTGGCGGCGCTGACGCTGCTTTATGGTCTGGTGAGCGCGAGTATGACGCCGACCTGGGGTAACGATGGTGCACTGGCGGTGTCCTTTGTGCGCTCACATCCTGATTCGCGTCGCGCCCGCGCGCATCTGGTCGAATGGCTGCTCGGCCGTGGTGATGTCGTCAACGCCACGCGCGTGCTCGGTCAGGCCGAGGATGTGGCCGCGCAACTGCACCGCCTGCGCATAGCCTGCGTGGCGGGTAAATCGACGCTCGAACGTGGCGTGGCGCTGCGCGCCGCCGCCGCTCTGGCGCGGCCCGACGATATGTCGGTGGAAATCCTGCTGTGGCTCGTCAACCAGGTTCTGGATGGGGCCTGTGGTCTGGACAGCGACGCGCTGGTGACGACTCTGGAAGCTATTCGCGACCGACCGCTGTCGCACAATTCGCGATTTCGGCTTTACATGGGCGCCGCGCAGTTGCGCCATGCGCGCGGCGAGCATGAGCGGGCGGCGCAGGCAGCGGCGTTCGCCGCGCAACTCGTACCGCGCGATCCGTATCCGCTGTATCTCGGTGTGGAGATTGCGCTCGATGCGGGCCACAGCGGCGCCGCGCGCAAGCTGTTCGACGCGGCACGCGTGCGCGCGCGGCAGCAAGCGGCAGATTTCTCGCGACTGGACGCGGGCCTCGACGCGCAGCTCAAAGCCCGCTGACGGTGCTATTCGTCGCTCGGCGGGGAGCGCTGCGCGAGTCGTCTTTCGGCATCGGCTTCCTTGTAGTGCAGGGCCGATACCAGCTCGGCGAGGATGCCTATCATGAAGGTCGTGACCGAGGTCGTGATCAGCAAGGCCGACATATTGGTGAAGCGGTGGAAGGTCGCGAAGGTGTAGATGTAATACAGCATGCCGACCGAGAAAATCGCCATGCTGACCGGCAGAAACAAGCGCATCGGTGAGAACAGCGCGCCGACTTTGAGGATGATCATAAAAAAGCGCAGACCATCCTCGAACAAGCGGATGTGACTGCGGCCGCCACGCCGCCGCGCGCTGATCGGCACATAAGCTATCGGTAAACCCGAACGGAAGAACGCCATGGTGCTGGTGGTCGGATAGGAAAAGCCGTTCGGCAGCAGATACAGAAAACGCATGAAATGGCGGCGCCGCGCCGCGCGAAAGCCCGAGGTCAAGTCCAATACCGGGCGCCCCGCCATGTAACTCGCAAGGCGGTTGTAGACATAGTTCGCGGCGCGTCGTCCGAGCGAGGCGTGGGAATCCCAGGTGCGTGCGCCGACCGCCATCTCATAACCTTCATCGAGCTTGTCGAGCAAACTCTGGATGGCTGCGGGGTCATGTTGACCATCGGCATCCATGAACATCAGCACATCGTGACTCGCATTACGCGCGCCGGTCTTGATGGCGGCGCCATTGCCCATCGAATACGGATGGGACACGCAGCGCACACCATTGGCCGCACATACCGCCACCGTGTTGTCGCTGCTGCCGTCATTGACGACGATGATCTCGGCGTCGGGCTGCGCTGCGCGCAGCGCCGGCAACACGCGCACGAGATTGTCGGCCTCGTTCTTGGCCGGCAGGATGATGCTGACCGCAGCCACGGGCCGGCGCGCCTCGTTCAGGCCTGCTCGGCGCTCGCCGCGCGGCCGCCTTCGCGGGTCGCCAGCGCACCGAGCAACTGGCGAAATACTTTGGCATTGCCCGCCACGATGTCGCCCTTGTCCATATGTTTCTCGCCTCCATCCGGGTCACCGACCAGGCCACCCGCTTCCAGCACCAGCAAGGCGCCGGCAGCGATATCCCAGGATTGCAGGCCGAATTCCCAGAATCCGTCCAGTCGACCGCAGGCCACATGGGCCAGATCGAGCGCAGCCGAACCGGCGCGGCGTACATCGGCACAGCGCTCCAGCACCGTCGCGAAGGACGCCACATAGGGACGAATATGCGCTTTGCGTCGCACCGGAAAACCGGTGCCGACCAGCGCGTCTTCGAGATGGGGCACTTTGCTGACGCGCAGACGGTGGCCATTCAATTGCGCCCCGGCGCCGCGCGAGGCGGTAAACAACTCATCGCGCACCGGGTCGTAGACCACCGCCTGTTCGATGCGGCCACGCACCTGCAACGCGATCGAAACCGCGAACTGCTGGTAGCCGTGCATAAAATTGAGGGTGCCGTCGAGCGGATCGACTATCCACACATATTCGCCGTCGCGGCCAGTGGTGCCCGATTCTTCGGCGATGATCTGGTGACCGGGATAGGCGGTCAGCAGGGTATCGATGATGGCTGACTCGGAATCCTTGTCGATCTGGGTCACGTAGTCCTGGTGACCTTTGCGGGTAATGGTGACTTCGTACAGCCGCTGTTGACCGCGCATGATGACGGTGCCGGCGCGGCGAGCAGCGCGCACGGCGATATTGAGCATGGGATGCATGGCGCGATCCGGGGTTTAGAATGCGATGGATTCTAACCGATAGTCAGTGCCAGACCGTGGACCAAACCGAGCAGCAAGCCAATCCTTTACGGCCACCGTTGGCGCAGCGTGTGCGTGTGGTGCTGGTCGGCACCACCCATCCGGGCAATATTGGCAGTACCGCGCGCGCCATGAAGGCGATGGGATTGTCGCAACTGCATCTGGTCGCGCCGGAATGTGCGGCGGACGAGACGGCGACCGCGCTGGCGGTCGGCGCGGCCGATCTGCTGCTCGGCGCGCGCACGCACCGCACCCTCGCCGAGGCGCTGGTCGGGGTCGAGGTGGTCTACGCGACCAGCGCCCGCGACCGGCGTATCGACTGGCCGACTTTCGATCCGCGCAGCGCGGCGGCCGACATCGTGGCGCGCGATGATGTGCAGGTGGCGGTGGTTTTTGGCCCCGAACGCAGCGGCCTCAGCAACAGCGACCTCGACTTGTGTCAGCGCTTGATAGAGATCCCGACCGTGCCGGATTTCCGCTCGCTGAATCTCGCCCAGGCGGTGCAGATAATCGTTTACGAGTTATACGCGGCGGCACCGCTCAAAGTTGCGCCGCTGCGCCGCAACCGGCGGCTGTCTGATCAGGCGGCGAGCGCCGAGGATGTCGCCGACCTGCAGCGGCACTGTATGCAGGTCATGGCGGCGGTCGATTTCTATGCGCCGAGCAAACCCAAGTTATTGGACAGACGGCTGCGGCGGCTGTTGAATCGCACCGACCTGCGCGACAGCGAAGTGAGAATCCTGCGTGGCTTTCTGACCGCGGTGGAAGAAAGCCTTGCGGGTAAACGCCGCACGCGCGGCGCGGCCGACTCTCAGGCCAGCGTGCCGCTGTAGCTCACGCCGTCGCCGCCTTCGACGACAGTGCCGAGGCGGTAGACCTGTTCGCCCGCTTCACCGAGCACATGGCTGGCACTGTCGAGGTCTTCCGGGGCGACCACTACCACCATGCCGACGCCGCAGTTGAAGGTCTTCAACATCTCCGCTTGCGCCACCTGCCCGGCATCGCGCAGCCAGCTGAACAGCGCCGGCAGGCGCCAGTTGTTCAAATCGATGTGCACCGACAGGCCGTCGGGAATCACGCGCGGAATGTTTTCGGTGAGACCACCGCCGGTGATGTGGGCGAGGGCATGAATATCCACCGTCGCCAGCGCCTTCAATAACGGTTTGACGTAGATGCGGGTCGGCGTCAGCAGCGCGTCGGCGAGGGTGCCGTCGCCAAACGACGAGTCCAGCGTTTGTCCGCTGCGCTTGAGTATCGCCCGCACCAGCGAATAGCCGTTGGAATGCACACCACTCGAGGCTAGCCCCAGCAGCACGTCGCCGGCGCGCACCTTGGTGCCGTCAATCAGACGCTCGCGTTCGACCGCGCCAACGCAGAAGCCGGCCAGGTCGTAATGTTTGGCGGCATACATGCCCGGCATCTCGGCGGTCTCGCCGCCGAGCAGCGCACAGCCCGCCTCGACACACCCGCGTGCGACACCATTGACCACCGCTGCGCCGGTTTCGACGCTCAGCGCGCCGGTCGCAAAATAATCCAGGAACAACAGCGGTTCA
>CAMCBY010000046.1 GCA_945873015.1 Klebsiella pneumoniae | reverse complement strand
GGTGATGAAGACCTTCTGGCCGTTGATCACATACTCGTCGCCATCACGAAGGGCCTGGGTGCGCATGGCCTGCACATCACTGCCGCCCGACGGCTCGCTCATGCCGAGTGCCGCCACCACTTCGCCGCTCGCCATCCGCGGTAGCCAGCGCTGTTTCTGTTCTTCGCTGCCAAAATCGACCAGATAGGGCGCGATGATGTCCGATTGCAGATAGAAGGTCGGGCCGGTCGCGCCGGCCGCCGCGAATTCTTCCACCAGAATGGTGCTATGCAGGAAGTCGCCGCCCATGCCACCGTAAGCCTCCGGCACATTGCAGCACAGAAGACCGAGTTCACCGGCCAAGGTCCATAACGCGCGCGGCACCTGGCCGGCGTGTTCCCATTCAAGGTGATGCGGAGTGACGTGTTCGGCGATGAAACGTTGCACCGTGGCGCGAAACAACTCGTGTTCGGCGCTGAATATCGTGCGCGCAATCATGGGCTCAACGTCCTTGCCAGTTGGGTTTGCGTTTCTCGGCGAATGCCGCCGCACCTTCACGCGCATCGCTGGAGGCGATCACCGGCCCGGTGATGTCCTGCTGCCGGGCGAACATCTCGGCCAGCGGCCAATCGCGTTGTTCGACTATCACCCGTTTGCTGGCGGCGACCGACAAGGGCGCATTGGCGATGATGCGCGCGGCCAGGCGTTTGGCCTCGGCCAAGGCCTCGCCGGGTTCGGTCAGGATATTTACCAGACCAAAAGCTGCGGCCCGCTCGGCGTCCATCATGTCGCCGGTCAATGCCAGTTCCATCGCGATACGCGGCGGAATGAGACGCGGTAAACGCAGCAGTCCACCGGCCCCGGCGGCGAGACCGCGTTTGACTTCCGGAATACCGAATTGCGCATTACGTGCGGCCACAGTCAGATCACAAGCGAGCATCGCCTCACAGCCGCCGGCCAGAGCATAACCCTCGACCGCCGCAATCAGCGGTTTTTGAGGCGGTGTGAAAGCGATACCCATGAGACCACGACCTTCGATGCGAATCTGTTCGCCGCGCAGAAAGGCCTTGAGATCCATGCCCGAACAGAACGTGCCACCGGCGCCGGTCAGAATGCCGACGCGCAGGTCGTCGCGACTGTCGAGCATGTCGACCGCCTCACACACCCCCACCGAGACTGCCCGATTGACCGCATTGCGCGCCTCAGGACGGTTGATAGTGATGATCACCAGACCATCTTCGATTTCGACCAGCACTTCAGACATGGTTTGTTTCCCCGCCAATGACCCGCATTGCTTACAGCATTGCTTCCGCAACCACCCGCAACTCCTCGGCGCTGCCGGCCGACAGAATCATGGTGCCGATGTCGCCACGATTGGCGGCCGCTTTCCAGCGCGTCAATTGTTCACGGATGTGTTCTGGCGGCCCGACCAGGCAACACTCATCGATATAGGCATCGGGCACCGCCGCTTCGGCTTCCTGCTTGCGGCCGGCGAGAAACAGGTCCTGAATCTTGACCGCCGCATCGACGTAGCCGAGGCGTTTGGTGTAATCGTTATAAAAATTCTTTTCGCGTGCACCCATGCCGCCGATGTAGAGCGCAAAGTTTGCCTTCAGTTGATTGCGGCAGGCCTGCAAGTCCGGCCCCATCGCCATACGTACAAAGGGCGCGAAGTCGAAACTCTTGAGACTCTTGCCGCCGCCGGCCTTGGCAAAACCGGCATTGAGTGAGGGCGCAAACATCTCGGGTTTATCCGGGTTGACCCAAATCATGAAACAACCGTCGGCGACCTCGGCAGCGGTGTTGACGCCCTTCTCGGTCGCCACCCCCATGTAGATGGGGATATTCGGATTGCCATGCAGAATACTCTTCAACGGTTTGCCTAGGCCCATCGACCCCGGCCCGTTGTAGGGGATCTGGTAATGCTCGCCTTGATGGGTGAGCGGCGCTTTGCGTTCGAAGATCTGGCGGATGATGGAAATGTATTCGCGCGTACGCAGCAACGGTTTGCCGTAAGGCTGCCCATACCAACCCTCGATGACCTGCGGACCGGACGGTCCGATGCCGAGCATAAAACGCCCGCCGGACAACTGATCGAGCGTCATGGCGGTCATGGCGGTCATCGATGGCGTGCGCGCCGCCATCTGCATGACGGCGGTGCCGGCCTTGATGCGTTTGGTCTGCGCCAGCACCCACGCCACCGGCGTGACCGCGTCCGCGCCCCACGCCTCGGCGCTCCACACCGAGTCATAACCGAGGCTCTCGGCCTCGAGGATCAAATCGAGCGGCATTTTGACCTGCGCGCCGGAGTAACCAAAAACCATACCGAGTTTCATGCAAGCTGCCCTCTCGTTGAATTGGGATGCGGACGCGGCGCTGTGTGCAGCGTCATCGACTGCGCGGTCAGCGCACGTCTTTGAGAATCTCACCGAAGCGTTCAATCACTTCCAGGCACTCGGTGCGTGACGGGTAGTGTTCACCGGGATTGACCGGGTTGCGGGTGCGGATGCACAGCCAATCGGGATTGATCTTCTCTTTCATTTCGCCGAGACGGTCTACCCACTTCTGTTTGTCGCCGAGGCACAAGAACATGTTCTCGATGGTGTCGAGCATGTCGGTCGCTTCGGCATCGGGCGACAGCCCCTTCTCTGCGTAGAAACTCCACTCTCGCACCCAACGATGGCCATGTTTGGCGCGCACGTCCTTATCGTTGCTGAGCCAGCCCTCGAAGCCGATGGTGATTTGAAAGTCGTGCTTGCCGCGCGCTGCAGCGCGTTCGCGCATGTCTTTCACGGCCGGCGCCAGTTCGGCGATCGCGGGCGGGAACCACAGGCACCAGCCTTCGTAGTCCAGCGCACGCTGCATGGCCTTGGGCGCAAACGCGCCGATCCAGATGGGCGGGCGCGGCTTCTGATAGGGATGCGGGGTCAGACGCACACCTTCGTAATGAAAATATTTGCCGTGGTAATTAAATTCTTCCTCGGTCCAGGCGCCGACGATGCAATCCATCACTTCCTCGAAGCGTGCGCCACGGCCTTCGAACGGCACGCCGAAACAACGGAAATAATCCTGGTGATAGCCAACGCCGGCGCCAAACACCAGACGGCCGCGACTTAAGTTGTCGATGGCGGACAAGGTTTCAGCGAGATGGATGGGATGATGGAACGTCGGCTGGATGACGGTACTGGCAATCTGCACGTGTTTGGTCTGGGCGGCGAGCACCATCATCAGCGAGGTGGCATTCGGCCACCAGGTCTCGGGGCGCTGATGACGCTCGGGCACCCACAAACCATCGAAGCCGACTTTCTCCGCCAGCACACCTTCGGTGATGCAGTGTTCCATCGCATCGGCGACATCGTCGGGTTTGGGCGGGGTGGTCTGGTCATACACACCAAAATGGGTGTCGGGCATGAAGGCGATTTTCATGGGCAGTCGATACTCCGTCGAAATGGCATGGGCAGGAGCGGCCTGCCGGAGCGTCGGATTGTAACCGAGCACCCGCCGTCGTCACGCAGAGGTGGACGCATTTGCGATTGTCAGCCCGCGCGACTGGCAGTAGAGTCAGCCCGCCATCAGCCGCGACCCACTCATCACCGGCGTGATCCCGCCCGCAGGGAAAGCTGGATATACGTCTAAAAACACCGCAGTGCCGCGCCACTCAATGTACCGAAGGGAAGGCCCATGAAACTTGCAACCTTTACTGAATCCGCCCGCACACGCATCGGTCGCGTCGACGGCGAGCGCATGCTCGATCTCACCGCAGCCGGGCTGCCGGGCGACATGCTGTCCTTGCTCGAGGGCGGTGCCGAACTCATGGCGCGCGCAGCGGCCGCGAGCGGCACCAGCTACGCCTTGGCGGATGTCACGCTGTGCGCACCGGTGCTGCGGCCGCCGAAGATTCTCGCTGTCGGTCTCAACTACAAAGATCACATCGAGGAAACCGGACTCGAGACGCCGAAATTCCCGATGTTCTTCAACAAACAATCGACTGCCGCACATGGTCCTTACGCGCCGTTTCATCTGCCTCGGGTGTCGGACAAACTCGACTACGAAGGTGAGCTCGGATTTGTCATCGGACGTCGTTGCCGGCATGTGCCGCGGGCGCGGGCGCACGAAGTGATCGCAGGGTTTGTGGTGTGTAACGATGTCAGCGTGCGTGACTGGCAGATGCGCGCCCAGACCTTCACGCTCGGCAAATCATTCGACACTCACGCACCGTTTGGCCCGTTTATCGTGACCAGTGATGAAGTCGGCGATCCGCATGACCTCGATCTCAAGACCTGGGTCAATGGCGAGTTGCGCCAGAATTCCAATACCCGCCATCTGGTGTTCGATTGTTACGAACAGATCGAAACCCTGACCGCCGCCTTCACCCTCGAACCCGGCGACCTGGTATTGACCGGCACGCCGAGCGGCGTCGGCATCGGTTTCGATCCGCGGCGTTTCCTGAAAGTTGGCGACGTGGTGCGCATCGAGATTGCGAAACTCGGCCATATCGAAAACGCGGTGGTGGCCGAACCGGCGGATACCGACCGCATCTGACACGACTCGCCACGCAGCGGCGCCTGCGTCGCTGCTCGTGGCTGAGCACGACATTTTTGACTGCCTCTGGAGTTTCACCATGACCACGCCCCTGACGCCCCGCCACGTTCTGTTGCCACTGCTGCTCGGCGTGTGTGTCGCAGCCAGTGCGGCGCCGAACGAACAAACCGGCACCACCCATAAACACTACGCCGATGCGCCCGCGGCACAGACGCCAGGGCCGCAGGGCGAACTCGCACCGCGCCTGCAGAATCTCGGCGCATATGTATTTCCGGTCAGCACCAAGAATGCCGAGGCGCAGGCCTTTATCAATCAGGGGCTGAAGCTCGCTTATGCCTTTAATCATGGTGAAGCGCGCCGCGCTTTCCGTGAGGCGGCGCGGCTCGACCCGAGCTTGGCGATGGCTTACTGGGGGCAGGCCCTGGTGCTGGGACCCAACATCAACGCCCTGATGGCGCCGAATGAGGAACCGGGTGCGCTGGAACTGGTGCGCAAGGCTGAGTCCCTTGCTGGCACCGCCAGTGCCCGTGAAAAAGCCTTGATTGGCGCCCTTATGAAGCGTTACTCGGGCGATGCCGAGCATCGTAAGACCAACGACCGCAGCTATGCCGAGGCGATGCGCGCGGTACACCAGCAGTTCCCGCAAGACTTCGACATTGCGGTGCTGTATGTGGAATCGATGATGGACTTGCGCCCGTGGGGTTATTGGATGCCCGATGGTCAGCCGCACGAAGGCACCGCCGAGATAGTAGCTTTGACCGAGGATGTTCTGGCCCGCAATCCCAAACACCCGGGTGCGCTGCATTTGCATATCCACCTGCTTGAACCGACACCGACGCCAGAACGCGCCGAGCGTTCGGCGGATACCTTGCTGCATCTCATGCCTGCGGCTGGTCACATGGTGCATATGCCCTCGCACATCTATCAACGCGTCGGGCGTTATGCCGATGCGATGAAGAGCAATCAACTCGCTGTGGCCGCCGACGAGGACTACATCACGCAGTGCCGCGCGCAGGGCCTTTATCCGATGGCCTATTACCCGCACAACATCCACTTCCTGTGGTTTGCGGCGATGTTTGATGGTCAACTCGCCGCCGCCCGTGAGGCCGGCCGCAAAGTCGCGAGCAAGATAGACGACGCAACCCTCACTGCCATGCCGATGCTGGCGGGGTTCCGCGTGGTGCCCTACTGGACCCTGGTGCGTTTTGGCCAATGGGAAGAAATGTTGAAAGAGCCGGCACCGCCCGCCGCAAATGCGTATCTGACTGGCGCCTGGCACTACGCACGGGGCCAGGCCTTTGCCGCGACCGGGCGTCTCGCCCAAGCGAAGACCGAACTGGCGGCACTGGAGAAAACCCTCAAAGACCCGGCCATGGCCCAACCCTTGTTTTCACCCAACACCGCCGGCGCCATCTTGAGTGTTGGTGCGCCGTCGCTGGCGGGTGAGATTGCCGCGGCCGAGAAACGTTTTGACGATGCGGTTGCGCACCTTGAACATGCCGTCAGGCTGGAAGAAGCGCTGGTCTATACCGAGCCGTCGGAATGGGCCTTCCCGCCGCGTCACGCCCTGGGTGCAGTGCTACTCGCAGCCGGCCGCGCCAGCGAGGCTGAAACCGTGTTCTGGCAAGACCTCAAGCGTCACCGCGAGAACGGCTGGGCCTTGACGGGCCTCGTGCAGGCGCTGCGCGCGCAGGACAAAACGGCCCTCGCGGCGGTGGTCGAAAAACGCCTCAGCGCGGCGTGGGCGCGCGCCGACGTCAAACCCGGCGCCGCACGTATCGGCTTCGCGGTGGCCGCAAGCGCCGGCCATTAAGATCGACTCGCGGCGTGCAGCGGCGCGCCGCGAGTATCACTCTTGCGGTGCGCCGCATCACGAAATTTTGCGTTGCTGTCGGGTTTTTGCCCGACTATGATTGAGCCGGACGCGCACAGCGTCATGTGTTTGACCGAGGGGTTTGTGCGCCATACCAGAGCTCGCAAAAGATTGTCGGAGGGGGATGCGCCCGACAAATCCTGGCACTGCGACAAGTGCCATTGGCGAAGCGAGCCACTGAGAGAAGCTATCGTATTGACGTCGATCTGAGCCTTGAACCGTCCGCCCTACCTCGATTGTCCCGTCCGCAATGCCGCCATTGGCGCGCATGCCCATATCCGATGCCGCGCAGCGGAGCGCGTGTCTGCATGACCCGTGGCCTCACGCCTGTTGCGCCTTTGCCGCGCAGCCGCTGGTCGGTATCTGGAATGGTCACCGCTTCACCACACTGTCACCTGCTCCCATGCCGTCGGCAGGAGACAAGCTCAGGCACCCGTGCGGCATGTTCCATGAGGCAATGAAGTATGGATATCTACGTCGGCAATCTTTCCTATGACATCACCGCTGAAGAATTGCGTGAAGCCTTTGAGCAGCACGGCGAGGTGACCACCGCCAAAATAGTGAGCGATCGCGAGACCGGTCGCTCCAAGGGATTCGGGTTTGTTGAAATGCCCAGTCAGGCAGAAGGCGAAGCGGCCATCGCAGAATTGAATGGCGCGATGCTGAAAGGCCGCACCGCACGCGTCAACGAGGCCCGTCCGCGCGAAGCGCGTCCGCCGCGCCGCTGACGCCCTGCCCCGGCGCCGGCACGGCCATACCCTGCCCTGCCGCGCCGTCACATCTCGTTGACCCCGCCGACCGTCGCACTTGCGGCGGTTCACCGCGTTCAGCGGCCTTCGATGGCCGGCTTGACCTCTTCGATGACACGCCGGGTCTGATCGAACATGTCCTGCTCGTTGGCGGCTATCGGGAACAGCACGAACTTGGATGCGCCGACCGCCACATATTCGCGCAGGCGCGCTGTCAGGTCGGCCGTGCTGCCAATACAGAACAGCGGATTGAGATCGATTTTCTCGCCAATGCCGGTGCGTTTGACGAAAGGCGAATTGCGCACCGCGTCATCGTCCGGGCTGCCGATACGAAAAGCCAGTGAAGTGCCGTAGTGATCGTCATCGATGCTGCGGCCGTATTTCGGCGCTTCGCTCTTGATGCCGGCGATGGTCAGGCGCACGTCCTCAACGCTGGCAATACCGCCTATCCAGCCGCTGCCGAGTTTGGCTGTGCGTTTAATGGCCGCGTCGCTGGTGCCGCCTATCCACAGGGGCAGCGGCTGCTGCACAGGGCGCGGCGCGATGGTCGCGTTTTTGTATTGGAAATAACGCCCTTCGAAGGTCACCGATTCTTCGGCCCACAAACGCGCGATCAACTCGAACATCTCGTTCGCAATCGAGCCGCGATGCTCGGCGCTGCGCCCGGTGGCAGCCCACTCCGCTGCTTGTGGATAGCCGACCCCGAACATCGGCAGCAGACGCCCATTACTCAGGTAATCGATGGTCGCACATTGTTTGGCCAGCACCAGCGGGTCGCGTAGCGGCATGACTATCGCGTTCATGCCGAATTTGATCTTCTCGGTGCAACCCGCCAGCGACGCCAGCGCGCTCAGTGACTCAAGGTAGTTGTCGGTCGAAATCAGGCGGTCCGATTGCCATACTGAATCGACGCGACTCTTTTCCAGCAATTCGACCCACCGAAAAAAGGCGCGGCCGTTGTCGAACGGATAGTTAACCAGGCCGAAGCCGATGCGTATCGCCATGTCGTGTCTCGTGTTGAACTGGTGGGTGGAAGATTCAGAATTCCATTGGCAACTTGAAGTGCGCGCGCAGTATGCGTTCGCGGTGTTCAAGCAACTGCGGTGAGATGGCGGCCTTCACACGGGCGTCGATGTTCTCGAACATGCTGCGCGCGCCGGCCGCGACCGGACACTGCGCATCCGGCAGAATGTCCATGATCACCGAGAATGCGGCCCAGTAGAAATCCACCGCCGACAGCGCAGAGCCAACAAAATAGGCACTGCCCTTGTCGCGCTGACTGTCGAGAATCGAGCTCAGCAGATTGAGCATCTCAATTTGGCGCTGGTTGGTCGCCGCTACATCGCTTTCGTTGTAGCCGTACTTGCGACTCATGGCCGTGATGCCCGACGGCGCCTGGCCGGATTGCATGGCGGGCTTGAACAGGCTCAAGCGCCGATTCCAGCCGAGCCCGAGTTCGCCGCACAGTTCATGACTCAACCCCAGCAACTGCACGCGCTCGGCGGGCGCATCGGGCACCAGCGGCCGATGCGGCGCCAGTCGTTCGAGCAGAAACAGGATGTCGTTCCAGCGGTTCAGTGGCCGCCCATCATTCCATGCCACGACCGGACCACTGTTGACGCCGGCCCACGCCACCAGTTCGGCGTTTTCCGTGCCGGGGATCTGCGGCGCCACCACAAACTCCAGGCCCTTGTATTCCATCATCGCCTTGACCGCCTGGCCCCAGGGACTGGGTGCACCCTGCACCAGCACCAGACGCAGACCCGATCGTTTGATCACTTCAGCAACGCTCAAAAATTTCATGACTCTCCCCGTGAATTAGGCGCAAGGCGACGCGCAATGCTTTGCTATCCTACGATGACGGCCGCAGCGGCGCGACCGTCCGTGCCTTGTTCCTGCGTCCATTGATATGAGCACCGACCCCATGCGCACCCTTGCCAGTGACATCGAACGCGCCGCGAGTCCCGCCCTCGCCGCTTGTCACAGGCTGACATTACCGGCCCAACAACCACCATGGACCCGCACCGGCATCCACCTCGACAGTGGTCAGAGCTATACGCTGCTGGCCGCAGGGCGGGTGTTATGGTCGGCGCGTCATCCCCATTTGTATGGCGGACCGGGTTTCCATCTATGGGCACGCATCAGTCCCGGTGGCCGCATCGTCAACCTGACTCGCGATAGCGGTTCATTCAGCGCCGATTGCAGCGGTGAACTTGAACTCGGCATTTATCTTGGCATGTGGCTGGACGCCTGCGGTGGCCTCGCCACACCCGCGAGTGCATATCAACGTTTGAGCGGCGAACTGGAAGTGCTGGTGCTGGTGTGGCGTGGCAACAGCCTGCCGGGCCTGGAAGATCTCCACACGCGCTGTGATGCGACACAGCTGGCGGTGGAGATTGCGCGTTTGCGCCAACCAGTCAGGCTACCGCCCGACTGGCATTATCTGCTCGAAACCGGCAGCTCTGATATTTATCGCGACTGCAGTCATGACGGTCAGGCACGCATTTGTCTGCACGCCAGCGATGACCAGGGCATTGTGCGCAAAGCGGTGGATTTTCCCTTGACGCCTGCTACGCGGCTCTCGTGGCGATGGCGAGTGGACGAACATCCGAGTCAAGTCGCCGAAGACAGTCATCTCACCCATGACTACATCTCCATTGCCACCGAGTTTGACAATGGTCGTGATCTGACCTGGATCTGGAGCAGCACGCTGCCGGTGGAGAGTTGGTTCGATTGCCCGGTCAAGGCCTGGTCGACACGCGAGACCCACTACGTTGTCCGTTCAGGGCTGAACGATGCAGCGCGCTGGTGCGAGCAGCAACGCGCGGTCTACTCCGACGTGCAACGCGCGATGGGCGCGCCGCCGACGCGTATCGTCGCAGTGTGGTTGATCTGCGTGGCGAGCTTTCAGCACGGCACCGCACGCGCGAGTTTTGAGTCTATCGAACTCGACGATGGTGTCGACCGGCTGAGAGTGTTGTAGCGAGGCTGCTGTGCCTCGCTGCATTTACCTGACTCGCACCTACGGATGTCGGCCTCGGCGCTCAAGCGGCACCACCGTGTCCATCGCGCCCGCGTCATGACTGCCGGCGAGATGTGTATGGCTGCGATACTCGCATAGGTAGAGAGCGCCCGGCACGAGAGCCATCGCCAGAAAATGCAGCCTCAAGGGCGCGCGTCGCTGCAATACATGACGCCGCTCGATATGCACTTCCATGAGCGGTGCGGCGGCGGCAAAGGTAAAACGAGCGACACCACGTATGACGGTATGGTCGGCGTGATTGACGATGGTCGATGAACGCAACACCGCCGTACCGATGTGTGTACCGACGCCGCCATCGCGGGCGTAGAAGTCCACCGTCAGTAACGCGTGGCGATGCAGAGTATCGATGTCGAGCCTGACCTCGACGCGATAGTTGTCGCCGAGACCGGCATACGTGCCGCTCAACGGCCACATCGCATCCGGCCACAACGGCCAATTGCGACGCGCGGCGCTGGGGTCGGAATGCTCGGCCACGCTCACCCTCGTCTTGCCCGCGTATGGCGCCGGCTGTTGTGTGGTCCCTGCGCCTGTCGGCCCGCGGAAAACGCACGACCGAGAGGAAGTGCGAGATGGACCTGAGGTCTCCCTGCATCAGGTCCGCCGCGCAACGCATTCCGTGCCGGCAGATCCCTCTGCACTCTTCCGTGGCCGGCCCTCTTCTTCTCTGTGTGGGCGCGACAGGCCGCTGACAGCAACCATAAGCGCAATGACGGGGGCAACACCGTGGCGCGCGGCATCGCCACGCTGTGCGAAATTCACATAAGCAATGCGGCGCGCAAGAGCGCGCCCGCGGTGCGAGGAACTCGTCGTTTTGTTGCGCGCCCGAGTGGTGTACCTGGGCGCAGCACTCGCTCCCTGGTGCGGCTCAGCGTCGCCCCGGCGCCAGCGCTTCAAGCAGCGGCCAGTGCCATTGAGTGGACATTGCGCTCGTGGGTTGATAGTCCTCGCCGGGGTTGCACGGATAGAGCACCACATGGGTGGCGCCTGCGGCGTAGTATTCAGCCAGTTGCCGGCGGATGCCGTCGGCGTCGCCCCACGCGCAGATAGCGTCAATCAGGCCATGGCTGCCGCCGTTTTGCCAGTCGCTCGGCGTGAAGCCGAGGCGAGCCCAGGCCTCATGATAGGGCGGTAGCGACAGATAAAATGCACAGGCACGTCGCGCCAGCGCGCGCGCGCGCCCAGCATCGTTCTCCAGCACGCAACGCACCACGACATGTAACTGTTGTTCAGGCTTGAGCAGGGCGCGCGCGGCGCGCACCGCCGCCAGCGGTTGCAGAAACAGGAAAGCACCGTCAGCCATTTCATTGGCGACTTTGAGCAGCCCCGGACCATGACCCGCCACGATCACGGATGCCGCTTCGGCGGCTCTCGGACTTTCCATCGGCGCGGCGCGCAGGCGCGTGAGATAACTGCGCATCTTCGGCACCGGTTTTACCCACGCATGCCCGCGCGGTTCGACCAATACTGGATGGGATACGCCCAAACCGAGTGTAAAACGCCCGCCCGAAAATTCCGCGAGGGTATTGGCGGCCTGCGCCGCCGAATCGGCGTCGTGCGCATACACATTGGCGATGCCACTCGAGACCTTGATGCGCTCGGTCTTGGCGAGCAGATAACCGCAGGTCGCGAACGGCTCGCGACCTGCGATTTCGGGCAACCATAATTCGTGATAACTCAGACTCTCGAGTCGTTGCACATGATTGACGAGATCGGCACCGCGTGTGCCTTCGGTCCATTGCAATAAGCCCAGCGGTGCGGTCATGGTCTGTCCTCTATATGTCTGAATCGACGCCCGACCCTCAACGAAAGGCGGGCATCACTTCGCTACTCATCAATTCGATGTGTTCATCGCTCCAGCTCGGATGCAGACCCGGTGGCACCGCCCATGTGTAAAAGCGATTGGTGCCGGTCTTGGCCACATAGTCCTTGATCATGGCGATCGCCTGATCGGGCGTGACGATATAACAATCGTTGCTCTCGATGGACTCGCGTGTGGCCTCGACGGGTTTGATGAAACCCATGCCGGCCTTGGCGAACCACTCACCATAACAGTTCTGCTGATAAGCAAGGTGCTGCACTGCTTCGTCCCAGCGCTTCTTCGGATCGCGCGTCACATGCAGCCAGGCATAACCCGCCGCCACCTCGTAGTCCTCGGGATTGCGGCCGCAGGCGGTCAGTTCGTCGCGATAGACCTTGGTGAACGGCCCGACCGGTCCGACCGCGATATAACCCGCGCCGACCCGCGCTGCGCGTTTGACCGCAACGTTGCTGAAGCCGGCTATCCACAGACGTGGATTTTTCTGCACCGGCAACGGCCGCAGTTGAATGTCCTGGTACTGGTGATACTTGCCATCGAAGCTGAAACGTTCACCGGCAAACAGGCGCTGGATGATCTCGATGCCCTCGTCCATGCGTTGGCCGCGGGTCTTAGGATCGACACCCCACGCCGCCAGCTCTTCTACTTTGTAACCAACGCCGAGACCCAGTTCGAGACGTCCACCGGAGATCACGTCGAGTGTCGCGGCATCCTCGGCCACGCGCAGCGGATCATGCAGTGGCAACAGCAGCACGCTGGTACCGATATGGACTTTTTTGGTGCGCGCCGCGATCGCACAACCGATAGCGAGCATGGACGGCGAATAACAGTCGTCCAGGAAATGGTGTTCGGACAACCAGATATCGTCAAAACCCGCGGCCTCGGCGCGCACCATCTGATCGAAACAGGCGTGATAAAGCTCGGTATTGTCGCGTTGCCACTGCGGCGGATTACGAAAGTCGTACCACAGGCCAAAGCGCAGTCTCTTGTTGCTCATGGGTCAGCTCCAATATGTATGAAAGGCGCCGTCACGGTTGTGACGGCGCCGGGAAGCGACATGCTTCAGGCGGCTTTCGCGATGGCCTGATTGATACGCGGCATGACCTGCTCTGCCATCAATGTCATCGACTTCTTCATGGCGACCTTGTCCTGCCAGTCATGGGCGGCGTAGAGCAAGGTGCCGAAGTCACCGACCTGGTCGCGTAACGCAAGAATCTTGCGCGCGACGGTCTCGGGGCTGCCGTGGATGATGCAGGCATCGCGCACTGCTTCCGCCGTCAGCTTGTTCGGATCGTCACCCTTGTTGGCCACGAACGGCGCTTTGTAGTGCGAGCGGTCGAAGATCTTGTACAGGTACTGGTAGTAATAGTCGTAAGCACCTTCCGACTTGGTGACGAAGGCTGCGGCTTCGGCATCAGTGTCGGCCACGTAGACACTACGCGCGACGCGCCAGATCGAGCTATCGGTCGGTTGACCGGCAGCCTTGGCGGCGGCGAGGTAGGTTGGCCAGTGCGTTTCCACCGCCCACGGCGCGATGAAGTTGGCCGAGACCGGGATATAACCGCGCGTGCCGGCAAAACCCAACGAATCGGAATGCGGGCTCATGGCCGAGATAGCCACCGGCGGATGCGGCAACTGGAACGGCTGCGGCACATAACCGAGTTTGATGTCGTGCTGGGTGAACTTCTCCATGTCGATGTTCCAGTACTTGCCCTTGAGCGCGTACGGCGGTTTGGTGGTCCACATCGCCAGCATCATGTCGAGTGCTTCGATCATCATCGCTTTGCGATCCTTGTCGACCACATCGAACAGCGCAAAATCGGACGACAGTCCACCCGGGCCCACACCCATGATGAAACGCCCATTGCTCAGATGGTCGAACATCGCCGCCTGCCCGGCACTCACTGCAGGGTGATACTGCGGCAGACACATGACACCGGTCGCGAGCTTGATTTGTTTGGTGCGCGCAATGAGGTTGGCGTGGAACATGAGCGGTGAG
>CAMCBY010000045.1 GCA_945873015.1 Klebsiella pneumoniae | reverse complement strand
GCGCACGTTTCGCGAGATCAATGGCCAGCGTTACTCTTTTCCCGGCGACATGGCGACGGTAGAAGCCGATGGCAGCATCACCTTGCTCGGGCGTGGCTCGAACTGCATCAACACCGCCGGCGAAAAAGTATTCCCTGAAGAAGTCGAAGAGATCCTGAAACGCCATGCGGCGGTCGAGGACGCGCTGGTGTTTGGCGAAGCGGACGAGCAGTTTGGTCAACGTGTGGTCGCGGTGGCGTCCTTGAAGCCGGGTGCCAGCGCGAGTGCCGAAGACATCGTTGCCGCCGCGCGCGCGGTGGTCGCGAGTTACAAACTACCCAAACGCCTGGTGCTGGTAGCGCGCACGCCGCGTGCGCCGAATGGCAAGGCTGACTATGTCACTGCCAAGGCCTTGTTTGCCGCCGCGCCGTGAGTGACAAGACGCAGTCACTGCCGCGTTTCACGTGGCGTGCGGATTTCGACCGCACGCAGTTCCTGCCGCGGGTCTGGCAGCGCAAGCCGTTGTTGATCCGTCAGGCCTGGCGCGAGTGGAACAATCCGCTCGCGCCCGAGGAACTGGCCGGACTCGCCTGCGAGCCGGACGTCGAGGCGCGGCTGGTATTGCGTGAACGCAAGCGCTGGCGTCTGGAAGCGGGGCCGCTGCAGGCGGCACGTTTCGCCACACTGCCCAAACGCAACTGGACGCTGCTGGTGCAGGCGGTCGATCACTACGTGCCGGCCGTGGCGGCGCTGCTGAACGCGTTCCGCTTCGTGCCGGACTGGCGCATCGACGATGTGATGGTGAGTTATGCCGCCGAAGGCGGTGGCGTCGGCCCGCATTTCGATCAGTACGATGTGTTTCTGGTGCAGGGTTTAGGCCAGCGACGCTGGCAGGTCGGACCGCGCTGCGATGCCGACAGCGCGCTGGTGGCCAATGCCGATCTGCGCCTCTTGGCCGAGTTCAAGGTTGAACACGAGTGGCTGCTGGAGGCCGGCGACATTCTCTATCTGCCGCCGGGGTATGCTCACCACGGAGTCGGCGTTGGCGCCGACTGCATGACCTATTCGATTGGTTTTCGCGCGCCGGCACGCGCTGAACTTATCGGCTACTGGGCAGATACGGTGGCGGAAAATCTGCGCGAGGACGACCGTTACAGCGATGCGGGTCTCCGGCCCGCGGCCAATGCCGGTGAACTCGATGCGCAGACCTTGAGCCAATTGCACGGCATGGTGATGGAATCCCTCGCCGACCGTGACGCCTTTGTATTGTGGTTCGGTCGTCATGCGACCGAGCGCAAATATCCCGAACTGAAAGACCGCCCGAGCCGGGCCATCGGCGCGGCACAGCTCGCGAAACGATTGGCGCGTGGCGCGGGCCTCAAACGCCATGCCGCGAGTCGTTATGCCTTTGTGCGGGCGAAGCGTGGTCTGCGTTTGTTTGTCGATGGCGAAGTTTTGGTGTGTCATGGTGCCGCCGCCCGTTTTGCCGAGCGCTTGTGCGGCGATGCCGAGTGGCGTATCGAGTCCATCGATGTGCGCGCCGCCGAGGCCGCGGCGCTGGCGGTCGAGTTGTATAACTTCGGAGCAATATTGTTTGACGACGAATCTTGAGCGACCGGCTGTCGAGATACGCGCGGCCGACTGGTCGCGTGATGAGGCTGCGCTGGCATGGGTGCGGCGGCGCGTGTTCATTGACGAACAACAGGTGCCGGAAGAACTCGAATGGGACGGCGATGACTTCGATGCCCAGCATTGGCTGGCGCTGATCGACGATTCGCCGATAGGCACGGTGCGCCTGCGCGCCGGCGGCCACATCGGGCGTATGGCGGTGTTGAAGGAATATCGCCAGTGGGGCATCGGCACGCAGCTGTTAAGCGCCGCAGTCACCGCCGCGCGCGCGCAAGGGCTGCATGAGGTGCATCTGCATGCACAGCTGCACGCCATCGATTTTTATGCGCGTCACGGTTTCGTCGCCGAAGGCGAACAATTCATGGACGCCGGCATCCCGCACCGGGAAATGCGCCTGAAACTATAGGTGCGAATTCATTCGCACCTACAACGGATCAGAAGCCCGAGGCGCCCCTTGTAGGTGCGAATTTATTCGCACATTCCAGGAGCGCCACCGAGCTCGACTACTAGCCCGCCCGCGTAAACACCAACTGCGACGGCGTCGGTGCCGGGAAACCCGCTTCGGCCAGCGATTCACGGATGGCCCGATTAGCGTCGAAATACACCTGCCAGTAGTGGTCGTTGTGACAGAACGGACGCACCGCCAGCACTGGCCCGACCAGATTAATATCCAGAATCTCGACTTCCGGCGCGGGCGTGGTCAGCACATTGTTGATACTCGCCATCCGGGCGCGCAGCAACTCCATCGCCGCGACGTGGTCGGCGCTGCCGGCTAACTGGCATTTCAGCTCGACGCGGCGAAACGCGTTGTGGCTGTAGTTCTGAATGTTGTCGCCGAAAATCTTGTTGTTGCCGATGATGGTCAACACATTGTCCGGCGTGTCGATGGCAGTCGCGAACAGACCGATTTCCTTGACTGTGCCGGTCACGCCGCCGGCGCAGATAAAGTCACCGACCTTGAACGGCTTCAGCACGATCAGGAACGCACCCGCCGCGAGATTGGACAGCAGCCCACCCCAGGCTGCGCCGATGGCGATGCCGACGCCGGCGACCAGCGCCGCGAAGCTGGTGGTCTCGATGCCGCAGTAGCCGAGGATGGCGACCACCAGCGCGATGTTCAGCATCACCGACAGAATATTGCCGAGATAACGCATCAAGGTCGGGTCGACCTTCTGGCGTTGCATGACTTCCTGTAACAAGCGTCCGACCAGGCCTATCAGCCAGCGGCCGACTATCCAGAACAACAGTGCGGCGCCGACCTTGACGGCGCCTTCGGCGGCGTACTGGCTGGCGATTTCGCTGTAACTCTGTATCGAATCCATGCTCCGTTCCTCTCCGTTGGTTTGATGTGCTGCGCGAGAGCATACCAGCGCGGTTCGCTGCCGCCTCAGTTTTGCGCTGGTCAGGCCGCTACAAACAGCGTTCGTCGACCCGGCACCGGCAGGTGTCGGGTCGTGTAAATATGGAATCACTGTCGTGAGGTGAGAGATGGCGGCTGAAGCCTCCCATGCGTTGTCCGGCGTGCCCGCCGCTGAAGCCATCCATGTGTTCGGCACCGATCAGGCGGGTCGGCATGACCTGCCCGGCGCCGCCTTTGCGCTGCGTGTGCACGGTGCCGAGGTCGGCAAGTCCAACGGGCCGAGCGGCAATGCCTATGCCCTGCCGTTTCGGGATGCGGACTGCCAGTTACTGCCGCTCAAGCTGATCGGCGCCTATATCCAGGATTTTCTGAAATACGCCGCGGGGCGTCCGCAGGACACGTTTCAGATCATGCGTTTCGCCTGCGGCCAGAATGCCTATGAGGACGCGCAACTGGCGGTGCAGTTCGCGACCGCGCCGCGCAACTGCCTGTTACCCGGTGTGTGGCAGCGTTGCCTCGATGCCAAGATGGCGGCGCGCATCCTGTTGTTCGACCCGACCACGCGCTTGAAAGAGCAGGCGTGGCGCGATCGCGTCAAGCGTTACCTCGATTTGAATCAGCCGTTATGGAATGTGCCGGCTGTGGAACTGGTGAGTTTCGGCGCCGCGCGCAGCGTGGTGGCGAACGACATCCTGGCGCGTTCGTTGGGACTGAAACATCGCATCATGGGCGCCAATGACGGCTACTACGGGCGCGACAGTGTGCTCGCCGCCGAAACCAAGGCAGTGTGGTACGCCACCCATTTTCTGTCGCTGTGCGACTTCGATCAGACTGCCCAGCCGAGTCAGATTCGTATCACCGGGACCGCCGTGTCCGGCGGTCTGCATCTCGATCAGTTGAACGTCAACGACGACGATTAATCGTCGCCGCGCGACGCGCTTACGGCGCCAGCCGTGGGCGCAGCTTGTGATGGGTGGTGGCGCACTGCCAGGCGTGACCGGCGCGCAGCAACAGACTTTCCTCCAGGTGCCCTGCCACCAGTTGAAAACCGAAAGGCGCACCGGCCTCGTTGCGACCGGCCGGTAAAGACAAAGTCGGCGTACCCGAGAGATCAAACGGCGCGGTGAAACGCAGCAGATTCGACCAGTCGTCGGGCTCGCTGCCAAACGTGGCGAAATCCGCCAGCGTCAGATTCTGCCTCGCGAGGCACGGCGCGATGGCGATATCCACCCCTTGGAACAGATGGGCGAACTGGCCGCGCAGGGCCTGACGCACGTCATGCGCACGGGCGTAATCGACGCCCGAGGTCGTAAGCCCGGTATCGATCAGGCCGGCCAGACCCGGGCCGTAGTCCGCCGCGCGAGACGGATAGTCGGCGGCGTGATAGGCCGCGACCTCGGCACAGGCGAGCGGTGTCCAGGCGGCGAGCGCGGCGCGGGTATCGGGGAAGCGCAGCGGCACGATGGTCGCGCCGGCGGCCTTCAGCGCGGCCAGACATTCACGCATGGCCGCGACCGTTGCCGGCTCGACACCGTTAGCCGCGAAGTCTTCGTCGAGGCCCACTTTCACACCGCGCAGGTCGCCATCGAGTTTAAAACTGTAATCCGGCACCGGCGCGCACAGCGCGGTCGGGTCGGCGTCATCGGCACCGGCAATCGCGTTCAACAGCAGTGCGCAATCGGCCGCACTGCGAGCCATCGGGCCGATGTGATCGAGCGACCACGAGAGGGCGAATACACCGGCACGACTGACGCGGCCCCAGCTCGGCTTGAGGCCGGTGATGCCATTGGCGAACGACGGGAAACGGATGGAACCGCCGGTGTCGGAGCCGAGGCCACCGAAACACAGGCCGGCCGCCACCGCCACCCCGGTGCCGCTCGATGAGGCGCCGCTCCAATAATCGGCCGCGTGGGGATTGATGGGCGGCACGATGTCGGGATGATGATGGGCAACCGCGCCTTCAGTGAGCTGCAGTTTGCCGAGGATTACCGCACCCGCCGCACGCAGGCGCGCGACCACGGTTGCGTCGCTGGTCGCCGGCGCCACTTTGCCGCGCACGCGCGGCATGCCGGCCGAGGTCGGCACGCCCGTCGCATCACACAAATCCTTCACCGCCAGCGGCACGCCATGCAGTGGCCCGCGATAGTGGCCGGCGGCTATCTCTCTTTCTGCGGCGCGGGCTTCCTCGCGCGCGGTGTCGGCCATGGTGGTCACATAGCTGAGCAGCGTCGGGTCGAGTTCGGCGACACGCGTGAGCATGGCTTCGGTGACCGCTACCGGTGACAGCGCGCGAGTGCGCAACTGGGCGCTGAGTTCGCTTAAGTCGAGATAGTGAAGCGGGGTGCTACTCATGGGCGTATCTCTTGCGGGTTGGGATGGGTGAACTATGGCGGCCGGCGCGCGCTGACGTCAATCGGGGGATCGGGGCCATTGTGGGTCAGACTTCAGTCTGACATTCGAGACCAGGCAGATGTCGATGGCTGATTGTTCAACGTCAGACTGAAGTCTGACCCACAATGATTGTGATGTAACGGCGCGCGAAGTAACCTGCACCGGCCTCCAATCCCAGGGATAGTCATGCCTGCATCGCGTGAGAAACAGGTTGCCGCTGCGGTGCTCGGCAACGCGCTCGAATGGTACGACTTTGTCGTGTTTGGCATGTTGAGCGTGATAATCGCCGACTTGTTCTTTCCCGGCGACGATGCGTATATCCGACTGTTGAAGACCACGGCCACGTTTGGCGTGGGTTTTATCATGCGCCCCATCGGCGGGGTGTTGATGGGTATCTACGCCGACAAACATGGGCGCAAGGCGGCCATGCAGATCATCATTGCGCTGATGACGGTGTCGCTGTTGACCATCGCCTTCGCGCCGACCTATTCGACGATTGGTTATCTCGCGCCGGCCCTGATTGTGTTCGCGCGCCTGCTGCAAGGTTTCGCGACCGGCGGACAGTACGCCATCGCCACCTCGTTCCTGGTTGAGGTTGCGCCACCTGGACGCAAAGGCCTGTATGGTTCGATGACCCAGATTGGCCAGGCCCTGGCGGCTCTCGGTGGTGCCTGCGCCGGCATGTTGTTGAGCGTCTTGCTGACTCCGGAGCAGACCATGGAGTGGGGCTGGCGGGTGCCCTTTGCGGTCGGGCTGCTGATTGCGCCGGTCGGCGTTTATATCGCGCGTCACCTCGAAGAAAGTGACGCCTTTCTCGATCACCAGAAAAGCGCCGGCGCGCGTTTGCCGCTCATGACCATGCTGCGTGAAAACCTGCGCGGCGTGATGGTGACTTTCGGACTCGTGATCTGCGGCACCATCACCTACTACGTGATCCTGATTTATATGCCGACTTTCGCGCAGGCCGAGCTGCACTTCGCGGCCAAGGACGCCTTCAAGGTGCAGGTCACCGCCCTCGTGACCTTGTCGATACTGACACCGGTGGCGGGCTGGCTGGCGGACCGATATTCGATTCGCCCGCTGCTGATGCTGGGTTCGGCGGCCATGCTGGTCGCGCTGCTGCCGCTGTTCCACCGTGTGCACGCGGCGCCCACCATCGCCAACCTCATGCTGCTGCAGGTCACCATCTGCGCGTTGTTCGCGTTCTACTTTGGCCCGGTCGCGACCGCGGTCGCAGAACAGTTTCCTCCGGGCGTGCGTTCGACCGGACTGTCGCTGGCCTATAACCTCGCAGTCATGCTGTTCGGGGGCTTCGCGCAATTTATCGTGACCTGGTTGATAGGCACGACCGGCGACCCCTATGCGGCCGCCTACTATGTGATGTTTGGCGCCACGGCCGGCTTCTGCGCGGCCTGTTTCGTCAAACCGCTGGAGCACACCGCATCATGATTCCGCTTTCAGTTCTCGACCTGTGTCCGGTGGTGATGGACGCCACGCCTGCCGACGCCTTTCGTAACAGTCTCGATCTTGCGCGCCACGCCGAGCGCTGGGGCTATCGGCGCTACTGGCTGGCGGAACATCACAACATGGTGGGTATCGCCAGCGCCGCGACTGCGGTGGTGATTGGTCATATCGCGAGTGGCACCCAGCACATCCGAGTCGGTGCCGGCGGCGTGATGCTGCCCAACCATTCGCCGCTGGTGATAGCCGAACAGTTCGGCACGCTCGAATCGTTGTATCCCGGCCGTATCGATCTGGCACTCGGCCGCGCGCCGGGCAGCGACGGCATCACCGCGCGCGCGCTGCGGCGTGACGCCATGAGTGCCGCTGAGCGTTTCCCCCAGGATGTCGCCGAACTGTTGTCGCTGTTTGAACCGGCGCAAGCGCGCCAGGCGATCCAGGCTGTGCCGGGCTGTGGCCTCAAGGTGCCGGTGTGGATTTTAGGGTCGAGTCTGTTTGGTGCGCAGCTCGCCGCGACGCTTGGCCTGCCCTATGGTTTTGCCTCGCATTTCGCGCCGGAAATGCTGCTCGACGCCATCGGTGTCTATCGCCGTTATTTTCAACCCTCACCGCGTCTCGCCAAACCCCATGTGATGCTCGGCATCAATTGTGTGCTGGCCGATACCGACGCCGAGGCGCGCCGCCTGTTCACGTCCGCCCAACAGCAGTTCACCAACCTGTTTCGCGGTGCACCGGGCAAGATGCAGCCGCCGCTCGATTCAATGGACAACTACTGGACGCCATCGGAAAAAGCCGGCGTCGAGCGCGCTCTGCATTTCGCCATCGTCGGCGCGCCCGACTCCGCGCGCGCGCAGCTGGCCGAATTTATCGCGCGCACCGGCGCCGATGAATTGATGCTGACGGCGCAGATTTACGATCACCAGGCGCGCCTGCATTCCTACGAACTGGCGGCGACCTTGCGCGCAGACTGAGCCGCGCGCGCCGCTTGAGGGCGGCTTTCCCCATCCAGATCATTGAGTGGCGCGCGCGAAGTGTGATACAAGCTCAGCGTCGAAACGGGCGATTTGGGGGGGAGTGCGAGCTCCAATACGATCCCGGCAACTGTTGCTGGCGCGTCTCGCAAGTGGCGCGATGGTGCTGATCGGAGGCTGGGTGGCCGTCGGCTGGCTGGCCAATATCGACGCCATGAAGTCCCTGCTGCCGGGCTTCGCCACCATGAAGATCAATACCGCGCTGTGCGCTTTGCTGCTCGGCACCGCGCTGTTCCTAGCGGTCCAGCGCGAGCTCACCACGCCCCGTGCCCTCCAGTGTTCCAAAGCGATGGTACTGCTGTCGACGCTGGCGCTGCTGATTGCGCTGCTGACCCTCGCGGAATACCTGTGGGGGCTCGACTTCGGCCTCGATGCGCTGTTTGGTTCGGCGGCGGCAGGCGAACGCTGGCAACGCTTCCCGATGCGCATGTCGCCGATCACGGCCAGCGCCATCGTTCTCGGGGCGAGCGCGATGTTGCTGCTTGCGCTGTCGGGCAGCCAACGACAGGTCATGGCACAGTTACTCGCCACCTTGCTCAGCGTGCTTGCCTTGACCGTTAGCTACGGTTATCTCTATGACGTGCAGACTATCTATCAGAGCGGCGATTTCGCTTCTATCCCATTGCATTCGGCGCTGACTTTTCTGCTGCTCAGTTTTGGCATTCTGGCGGTGACTGCGAAGTGCGGCTGGATTGCGGATTTCTCCCAGGCCACGCCCTCGTCCGCGGTGGCGCGCAACACCTTGTTGTCCACTCTGCTCGCGCTCCCGGTGATCGGTTCGCTGCGCATGGCCGGGCAGCGCATGGGTTGGTACGAGACCGGCTTTGGACTGGCCATCATGTCGGTGGTGTTCACGGTCACCGTCACTACCTTGCTGTGGCTCAACGCCCGGCGCGCCAGCGTCGCCGACCGGGAACTCGCACGCCTGTCGCGCCTGTACTCGCAGCTGTCGCAGACCAACCTGGCGATCGTGCGCTGCCCCGACGAACAGAGCTTGTATCCGCGGGTGTGCCAGGTTGCGCTGGAATTCGGCCAGTTCGCCTTCGCCTGGGTCGGTCTGCTCGACGCCGAGGCGGGCGTGACCCTTGTGGTGGCGCAGGCCGGTGACGCATCCGCTGTGATGGACGACGACGAACGTCCCCACGCCGGGCCACGCGAGCAATGGCCCTACGCGCCTACGCTGTTGTTGAACAAGTACCTGTTCAGCGCCCACGCCGACGCCGATCCCCCACCTACGCCCTGGCATTGCCAGGCATTGCGCAGCGGATATCACACCGCCGCGATTCCAATCCGGCGCAACGATGTGGTGGTCGGCTCTTTCAACCTCTATGCGCGCGAAGCGGAATTCTTTGGCGTCTATGCGATACCGACTCTGGAGGAAGTCGCGCTCGATATCTCCTTCGCTCTCGACAACTATGGCCGCGAGAACGCGCGTGCCGCAGCGCTGCGCGCCTTGCAGGCCTCGGAGCAACGCTACGAGGATCTCGCGAGGCGTCTGCCGGTGGGTTTGTTCGCGCTCAGTATCGATAAGGACGGGCACTACCACTACAGTTACGTCAGTCCGCAGTACTGTGCCCTGCTGGGCGTCACCGCCGAGCGCATGCTGCGCGACGGTGACACGCCATTGAAGATCGTACACCCCGACGACTACGCCGAATTCCAGCGCATTCGCGCCCGTAATCGTGAGGCCTGTGGACCGGTCAGTTTCGATCTGCGCTTCATCGTGGGCGGAGAGGTGCGCTGGATTCGCTTCGTTGGTCAGCGCAACACGGAGCACGGAAGCGGGGTCACGAGGAGCGGCGTGGTGGTCGACATCACACAGCAGGTGCTGGCCGAGAACGAGCGCGATCGCCTGCGCAGCCAGCTGGTCCAGGCGCAGAAGATGGACGCGCTGGGCCAGTTGACCGGAGGCATCGCCCACGACTTCAACAACATTCTGGGCAGCGTGCTCGGCTTCACCATGCTCGCGCTGTCCCGCGAAGTGCCGGACCCCGACAGCCGGCTGGCGAAATATCTGCACGAAGTACGGCAGGGTGCCGAGCGGGCGCGTGATCTGGTGGCCAAGATGATGAAGTTCAGCCGCGCCGAGAAATTGGAAGCGGAGCTGGATGTGCTCCATCCGCAAACCGCACTTGAAGAAGTGATGACATTGCTCAGCGCGGTGTTGCCGACCAGCATGGAAGTGGTACGCGAGTACGACAAGACACCGCCGAGTCTCTCCATGAGTTCGGTGGCCTTTCATCAGCTCGTGATGAATCTCGCCATCAACGCGCGCGACGCCATGGACGGCCATGGCCAATTGACCCTGAGCGTGCGCCGGGCACACATGGAACACAGTATCTGCGCGTCCTGTCAGCGCGAATTCGAAGGCGATTATGTGGCGGTGACCATCGCTGACAACGGGCCGGGCATCGCGCTCGAAAATCACACTGAAGTGTTTCGTCCCTTTTTCACCACCAAGGAGGTGGGCAAGGGCACCGGCCTCGGTCTGGCCATGGTGCACGGCATCGTGCACGACGCCAGCGGCCACATTCTGCTCGAGTCGAAGCCGGGCCAGGGCACGTGCTTTCAATTGCTGTTCCCGCCCCACAGCGGCGCGCCGGCGAACGGAGTTGATGACACGGCTGCGCAGGTGCTCACCGGCGGCGGAGCACATGTCGCAGTGGTCGACGACGAACCTGCCTTGACTCGGCTGTGGCAGGAACTGCTGGAAGGCAGCGGCTATCGCGTGAGCTGTTTCAATGACAGTGCCTCGGCCTTGGAGGTGTTCCAGGGCGCGCCCGACGCCTTCGACGCCATGGTGCTGGACATGACCATGCCGCACTTGTCCGGTGACGGGCTCGCCCATCAGGTCCTCATGCGGCGGCCCGATCTGCCGGTCTTCATCTGCACCGGCTACAGCGACCGGCTCGATAATCTGATGGCGCAAAGTCTCGGCATACGTGGCGTGTTCACCAAGCCGGTGGATTTCGACGAGGTCTTGAATGGCATTGTCACCGCCTTGCGTGACACAGCGCCGGAGCGCTCACGCGCTGCCCCTGCCAACGCTTCCTGAGCCTGTGCCTGCTACCATGCGCGCCGCAAGGGCGCGCAGGTAAAGCACATGAGAATGAACGGGGCGGGGATGGCACAGGTCGGCGTTGTCCGTCAGCTCAAAAGTATCGGCCTGGCGCTGCTGCTGTCGGCGGTCGCAGGGTTTGCCCACGCCGGGGACACGCTCGCCGCCAGCGGTCTCGATGAACTCGGAGACCGCGCCTTGATCAAAACCATCCTCGATTACTACCAGGCCGAGAAGGCCCACGACTGGCAGACCACCTATGCGCTGCGCGGGCCGCGGTTTGCGGCGGTGGTGCCCTTTGAAACCTATGCGCGACAGATGGAACTCGATGCCGCCGGCTGGGAGTTGGCAGCTATCGACGCGCGCAGTGTGCGGGTCGATGGCGTACTGACCAGCGTGACGGTGTCGTTCCAGGAAGACCTTGTCCACCACGTTGCCGCGCGTCTGCTCGGCCCGGAACTCGCAACATCTGCCGGCGATGGCACGCCGCAACGCTACAGCCAGTCGGAACTCACCCAATGGACCATGGAAGACGGCCGGTGGGTGGCGCTGTTACCGGGCGCACGCCAGCACTTCGTGTTCAATGAACGTATGGTGTGGGATTGATGTGGGGATGTGTGCCAACGCGTGAAGCTGCGTGCTGTCATTCGTTCGCGAGCTACATGTTCTCCGCGGCGCCGATCAGCAGCCGTGCATTTCTCCTTGTCCTGAACGATTATCTGCGCCAGCGTTCCACCTGCGCGCGGAGTTCGACATGAGCAAGCCCTACCCGAACAATCGTTTTCTGCGCGGTAACTTCGCACCCTTGCGTGTCGAATGCGATGCGCCCGATCTCGTCATCGAGGGCGAGATGCCGCGTGAACTGCACGGCACGCTGTTCCGTAACGGCCCCAATCCGCTCTATCCGCCACGCGACGCTTATCACATGTTTTCCGGCGACGGCATGGTGCATGCCTTTCATATCGAGAACGGTCGCGTCAGTTATCGCAATCGCTGGGTGCGCACTGCCAAGTTCGAGCGCGAACGGGCGGCGGGCGAGGCGCTGTACGGCACCTTTGGCAATCCCGCCACCAGCGACCCTTCGGTGCGCGGCACGCGCTACAACGTTGCCAACACCAATGTGCTGTTTCACGGCGGGCGTCTGCTGGCGCTGGAAGAGTTCAACCCGCCCTTTGAGCTCGATGCGGACACACTTGCGTCGCGCGGCATCTGCGACTTTGGCGGCACGTTGCGCGGACCGATGACAGCGCATCCGAAAATCGATGCCGAGAGCGGCGCATTACATACGTTTGGTTATGGCCTCGATGGTTTCGGTTCCAGACGTATGGCGTATCACCTGATCGACGCCGCCGGTCGACTCAGCCGCACCGTGGAATTCGAGGCGCCCTATGCCTGTATGGTGCACGACTTCATCGTCACGCAGTCGCACATCGTATTCCCGCTGTTTCCTTTGACGATTGCGCCCGAGCGCGCGCGCCGCGGCGGCCCGATGCTGGCGTGGGAAGCCCAACTGCCGTCACTGCTCGGCTGCCTGCCGCGTGATGGTGATGCCAGTGACATGGTGTGGACCGAGGCCGAGGCCTGTTGTGTGTTCCATCCGCTCAATGCCTACGATGACGATGGCGGCATCGTTGCCGACATGCTGCGCTACGACGCGGGGCCGGGTTTCCCCGGCGCCGATGGCAGCGCAGCCGACCCGGCCAAGGCGGTGGCGCGTCTGGAACGCTGGCGCTTGCCACTCGCTGGCGCGACGCGTGCGGTCAGCATGACGCGGCTCGACGAACAGGCATCGGAGTATCCGCGTCTCGATGAACGTTACGCGGGCCTGCGCCATCGTTATGGCTACTTTGCGACCACGCCCGGCGAACAGGGGCGGGCGGCGGTGTTCGATCAACTCGCGCGTTATGACTTCGTGCGTGCGCACAAAGAACTGTACAGCCTGCCGGCCGGAGATTTTGTCTCGGAGCCGGTGTTCGTGCCCCGCAGCGCGACGGCACCCGAGGGCCAGGGTTATGTGCTGGCGGTGGCCTATCGCGGCCGCGAGGCGCGCTCCGATCTGCTGGTATTCGATGCCGAATGTTTGAGCGCCGGGCCGCTGGCCGTTGCCCGTCTCGAAACACGCGTGCCGTTCGGCTTTCACGGCAACTGGATGGCGGCCTGAGCGGTCATGGCGGCTGCGGGAGTACGCGCGTCGTTCCCCATTTGGAGACCTCCATTTCGCGGTGTGACGCGCCATACTCCAGCCGACATCGCAGCAGGAAAAAGTCGTGGCCTTACCGGAATATGATCAGTATGACGCGGTCGGCCTGGCGGCCCTGGTGCGCACCCGCAAGCTGTCGGCGCGGGAACTGGTGGATGAAGCCATCGCGCGCGCCGAGGCGGTCAATCCGGCGCTGAATTTTCTCGCCCACCGCGCCTACGAGCAGGCGCGCGCGGCAGCCGATTCCCCGCACTTGCCGCAAGGCCCCTTGATGGGGGTGCCGTGGCTGGTGAAGGAACTCGCCAGCAGTTGGGGCGGCCAGCCATTCACCAACAGCCTGCCCTATCTGAAGAGCCTCATCGCGCCCGGCGATTCGTTGCTGCTGGAACGGATGAAGGCGGCCGGCATGATCCCGTTCGGCAAGAGCACCTCGCCGGAGAACGGCTGGGCGCTCAATACCGAATCCAGTCTTTATGGCGTGACGCGCAGCCCCTGGCATCTTGATCGCACCCCGGGCGGCTCGAGTGGCGGTTCGGCGGCGGCGGTCGCGGCGCGCGTATTGCCGATGGCCGATGCCTCCGATGGCGGCGGTTCGATTCGGGTGCCGGCCGCCAATTGCGGCCTGTTCGGCTTGAAGCCGGCGCGTGGCCGTATCTCGCTGGCGCCGGGGGTGGTGGATTTCTGGTACGGCGGCGCGACCCTGCACTGTGTGTCCTTGAGTGTGCGCGACAGTGCCGCGCTGCTCGATGTGACCTGCGGCGCGCTGCCCGGCGAACCCTATGGCCTGCCGCGTCCGACGCGTCCGTTCCTGCAGGAGGTCGGCATCGAGCCGGGTCGCCTGCGTATCGCACTCGTGACGGATACACCAAGCCACGGTACCCCGCTCGATGCCGAGATTCGGCAGGCGGTGGAAGAGGCCGGCCGGCTGCTGGAAAGTTTGGGGCACG
>CAMCBY010000044.1 GCA_945873015.1 Klebsiella pneumoniae | reverse complement strand
GGATCAGGTGTTCAGCGAGTTCGGCGTCGATCATGAAGACAACGGCCCTGACAGTCTGGTGCTGCAGCCGGGCGACCACATGAGCGTGAGCGAATTCCCGGGCTTGCCGGAAGGCGGACTGACGGTAACGTTTGATCGCACCCAGGCGCTGGGCCGTGACGACATGCATTTTCTGACCTGGGAACACCCGATGGTGGCCGGTAGCATGGACATGGTGCTGAGCGGTGATTTCGGTAACGCCAGCTTTGGCATCGTCAAAGTGGCCGGCGTCAACCCTGGCAGCCTGTTGATCGAGACCCAGTTCGTGGTGGTGTGTCCGGCGCCGCGCGGCCTCAACGTGCAGCGCTTCCTGCCGCAGTCAAGCCTGCGGGTGGTGGTGGATGGTGCGGGCGAGGATGTCAGTGCCAAACGCGACGCGGCCTGGTTCGAAGCGGCGGTGCGCGATGTGCCGGCGGCGACCGCACTCAAGGTCATCACGCGTATGCGCGAACAGATTGCCTCGCTCACCGACCACGCCACCCACTTCGCCGAAGTGCAACAGGAAAACCTGGTCAATACCGCGCTCAGCGCCATGAACGCGCAGTTCGTCGCCGAGACCGCACGCCTGCAACGGCTGGCCAAGGTCAATCCGAATATCCGCGCCGAAGAAGTGAGTTACCTGGAGGAAACCCGCGAGCAACTGGCACGCTATCTGCGCGGCGCGCAGTTGAAGCTCGACGCGGTGCGGGTGGTGGTGGCGACCTGAGGCGTCTGCGCAGAGGAATGTCAGACTGAAGTCTGACCCACAATCCTGGCCCTGTCAGACTGAGCGGCATTTTTTGTGGGTCAGACTTCAGTCTGACATTCGCAGCACACCCCATCCCCTTTCTCTTCCGGGCCGCTAGAATGGTCGCCCCACAGCACTACCGAGTCTGGCCATGAGCGATATGAATTCCATGCGTGCGCCAACCGGCCCGCGCATCTTCGACAACATCCGTGTGCTCGATTTCACCGCCATCATCGCCGGCTCGTATTGCACGCGCATGCTCGCCGACCTGGGCGCCGACGTGTTGAAAGTCGAACCCCCGGGCGGCGAACTCATGCGCCATATCGGGCCCATGCGCGGCGAATACAGCACGGTGTTCAGCGCCTTGAACAGCGGCAAACGCAGTTTGAAACTCGATCTCAAACGCGCTGAGTCCGCCGCGCTGTGCAAACGCCTGGTCGCAAACTACGACGTGGTGGTGGAGAACTTCAGTCCCGGTGTCATGCAGCGCCTGGGGCTCGATTACGCGAGTCTGCGCGAACACAACGACAAACTCGTGATGTGTTCCATTTCGGGCTACGGCCAGGACGGACCCGAGTCGGGGCTGCCGGCGTTCGCGCCTATCGTGCAGGCTTTGTCGGGTTATGAAGTGGTGAGTCAACTCAGCCAGCCGGGCCTCGAGCGGCCACTCAACATGGGTTTGCCGGTGGGCGACACCACCGCCGCTTTGCAGGCCTTTGGCGCAATCAGCGCGGCGCTCTATTACCGCATGCGCAGCGGGCAAGGCCAGTACATCGACATTGCGATGATGGACAGCCTGCTTTCGACCATGCATCGCGATTTCCAGACCGCCTTCAATCCCGATCCGAATCTGCGTGTCTATGGCCCGCTCGAAACCCGCGATGGTTTTATCATCGCCATGCCGCTGTCCCAGCCGCAGTTCGAAAAACTTGCACTCGCCATCGGCCGGCCCGAAATGCTGAGCGACCCGCGTTTCATCAATTCGCGCACACGCTTTGAACACTACAACGACATGATGGCGCTGACCGAAGCGTGGACCCGCAGCCGCAGCGCCGACGAAGCTCTACGTGCGCTGACCGCCGCCGATGTGCCCTGCGCGCGGTACCGGCGCATCGCCGAACTGGCCGATGATGCGCAGCTTAAGCATCGCCACATGCTGGTCGAAGTGACGGATGGAGCCGGCCCGCTCAAAGTGCCGAACGCCCCGTTCCTGTTCTCCGCGACCCATGCCGCGGTGCGTCCGGAGGTCGCAGAGCTCGGACAACACAACGAAACGGTATTACGCGAGGAACTCGGCATGGCGGACAACGACATCGCGGCGCTGCGCGCGGCAGGTGTGTTTGGTGCCGAGGCTGCGCACTGACCTCGCCGCAATTCCGCCACGAGCCACTGCTCGGCTACCATGCCGGCCGCGCGCAGCCGCGCGAGCCGCGAGCCCTTTATCGTCCAACCAAGGAAGTCCCGACCCCATGAGAATTGCTGTGCTCCTCGCGCTATCGCTGCTGCTCGGCGGCTGTATGAATATCGGTGGCAATAACGTCGCCCGCGTCACCAACGATTACGCTGCGACAGTCAAAAAAGTCGGCCTGGTGTCGCTGGTCGATGAAAAAGCCAACGTCAGCTACCTCACCTCCTCGGCGCAGGAGAGTTTTTTCTCGCGAGCGGTAGTGCCCGGCTGGAATATCGACGCCGAGGTAATCGCGGTGATGACGCCGAACATGAAGCGCAAAGGTTTTGAAGTGATACCGATAGCGCGCAACGAACAATTGCTCGGTATCTACGATTCTGACTTCGGCTACGCGCGCACCGAACGCATCCACGCGCATCTCGCCACACTCGCCAAGGAGCTCGGTCTCGATATGGTGATAGTGGTCGCGCGCCATGTCGATGAAGACCGGGTGACCAAAACCAATCAGAAGATTCGCAGCTACGGTCTGCAAAAGGCCTTCGACACCGCCGCGTTCGCCTACGCCAGTATCTATGTCGAAGCCTACGACACGCGCAAGTTCTTCGTGGTCGGCAAGGCGACCGGTTTCCAGTCGACACCGCTGCCGCAAGGCGTGTGGCAGAGCGCCTATGAATCCGCCAAGGGCACTGTGACGATACCGGCCGAGGTGCGCGACGAGACCATCACCGCGCTCAAGAAAGTGGTTGGCGATGCAGTCGCCATTGCCGGGCAGGAAGCTGGGGTTTAGTTCGAGAAAGACCTGAAGTCAGAGCGTCCGCCGGTCAGCGGCGGGCCGCGTAGAGACTGGCAAACGCGGCTTCGCTGAAGCCATTCATGCGTTGTTGACCGACCAGGATCACCGGCACACCGTGGGCGCCGAGGCGCTCGTAATCGAGGCGCCCCTGGTCGCTGGTCTCAACGTCGTATTCGCTGAAAGCGATATTGTGGCTCTGAAAATAGTGCCGCGCCTTCTTGCAGTAGCCGCACCACGCGGCGCTGTACATCACAATCTTGCTATCGGCAGCCAGCGCAGCCGGCCCGGCGACGATTTTCGGGCTGGTGTAGACGTTCGGTTTGACCTTGCGCACGGTTGATTCGGTGCCCTGCGGCGGTCGGTCGCCGAACACCACCCGGCCATCGGCATCGCGCCACTGGTGGACCTCAGTCGCGTGCGGGGCGGGCACGAGGCCTAGCAGCCCCAGTAACAGAACGGTTTTACGCATCATCGGATTTGTTTCCCGCACGCGGCCGCCGGCCCGAAGTTGTAGCGGCCGCCAGCATAGCCCACTGTGGCGCAGACCGCCGAAAGCACTGCCGCTTGGGCCGCGCGGTCTGCTATAAAGCTAGAAGCGGTCTCAAAATAGCTGCGCTTGCCATTTTTCGCGTCGGCGGTGCTCGAAATCCTCACGTATTTCTGTATACGCTGCGGTTTCTCCGCGCCGGCGACGCGCAAAATGACTGCGCTCGCTTAATTTTGAGACCACTTCTAGTCGCCCAATCTAATGCCGGGGAAATGCCGTGAGTTATATCGATGTTGTCGACAAGGTCGAGGTGCCCAAACCCGCCCGCTATTACACCACTCCACAATTTGAGACCGTCGCGGGTATCCCGATAGCCTACCGCCGCCAGGGCCAGGGCGAAGCGGTGGTGCTGCTGCATGGTGCCGGCTTCACTCGCATGTGGATCCCGCTCTACCAGATGCTGGCCGAGCGCTGCGATTTTATCGCCCCCGAACAGCCTGGCTTCGGCGAAACGCCGATGCCGAAATGGTTTCGCAGTTTTGACGACCTGACGCTGTTGTACGACCAGTTGTTCGAACAACTGGGCCTTGACCGTATCCACCTCATCGGTTTCTCCATGGGTGGCTGGGCAGCAGCCGAGTTTGCCTCTTTCTTTCCGCGCCGTCTGAAGTCGCTGTCGCTGATAACGCCGGTCGGTTTACGCCTGCCTGACAACCCGGGCGTCGACATCTTCCAACTGCCACCGGCCGAACTCATGGACCGACTGTTCCAGGACAAATCGGTGATGATGGAATTTCTGCCCGACCCCGACGACTTCGAGGAAGGTATCCAGCTGTATTCAGAGTTCGCCGCGGCGGCACGGCTGATGTGGGCACCGCGTTACAACCTCGCGCTGGAACGGCGCCTGCAGCGACTGAGCTGTCCGACCCTGGTGGTGGGTGCCGAGGAAGATCGTCTCGTACCGAACGAAATGTCGGACCGTTATGCCGAAGTGCTGCCCAACAGTCGTTTGGTACGCCTTGCCGGCACCGGCCACGAACCCTGTCTTGAACGTCCGCGCCAACTGGCCGATGCCCTGCTCGGCCTGATCGAGGAGGCCAAATAATGAAAATGAACAAGCTGCGTTTCTATTTCTTTCACCTGATGCCTTACCCGCATATTCCGCCAAGCACGGAATTTCCGTCGAGCTGGGTATCGCTGTCGAACAAACACTTTGACCCACAGCGCGCGCGCCTGCTCTATAACGAATACATCGATCAACTGGTCGCGGCCGAGAAACACGGCTTCGATGGTGTGGCGGTCAATGAACATCACGCCAATTTCTACGGCACCATGCCGTCGCCGAACATCATTGCGGCGATGCTGGTACAGCGCACCAGTCACATTCCCATCGGCGTGATCGGTAATGCCATTCCGCTGCACGGCAATCCGCTGCGTGTGGCCGAAGAAATCGCCATGCTCGATGTGATTTCCGGTGGACGCATCATCTCCGGCTTTGTGCGCGGTATCGGGTGTGAATACTTCAACAACGGCGTGACGCCGGCCGACTCGGTCGAGCGCTTCGACGAAGCGCATGACTTGATCATCAAGGCCTGGACCGACGATGGCCCCTTCACCTGGCAGGGCGACCATTTCTACATCCCGAATGCCAACATCATCCCCAAACCCATCCAGCAGCCGCACCCGCCGATCTGGATCCCGGGTCAGGGCTCGTTGGAAACGCTGCAGTTTGTCGCCCGTCATCGTTACACCTACATGATGGTGTTCGCACCACTGTGGTTTACCAAGATGGCGTTCGACGGTTTGCGCGACGAATGCAAACGCATCGGTTACGACGCGCCCAAGAGCATGTTCAACGCCTGCGTGCCGACCTATGTCGCCGAGACCGACGCCCAGGCCCATCGCGAGGCGAAGGCTCATCTGTCGTGGGTGTTCAACACCGGCTTGAAGATCCCCGACCAGATATTCTTCCCGCCGGGCTACATGAGCACCAAATCGTTCCGTAACTTCGTTGGCCAGCTCAAGAAGGGCAAGGTCAAACCGCAGGCGCAGCTCACCTACGATGAATTGCTCAAGGACCGTTACATCATCGTCGGCTCGCCCGAGACCGTGAAGAACCAGCTTGGCGAATACTGCGACGAAGTCGGTGCCGGTGGCATTCTCTCGGTGGGCTCCTCCTTTGGCCCGATGCCGAACTGGATGGCGATGAAGAACATGCAGATCTTCTCTGAGGAAGTGATGCCGGAATTCCGCGAAGCCGATGGCAAACCCGACCATCTGCGCCAGGAACCGCCGGCACCATCGACCCATGCGGAATTCGCTGCGCGTTTTGGACGGCCACCTGAGAGCGCCCGCTCGCTGGTGACCGGCGGCGGCAATGCACTGGTCGAACATCGACTCGCGCATCTGCCGGAAATCATTGACCGCACCATGAGCCAGGAGCACACCGAGCAGCGGCCAGCCTCGGCCGGCTGAGTCTCCGCGACCAAGCGCCAGCAGACACCTTGGTGTCTGCTGGCATGGGCAGTCTGCACAAAGTCATATCGATGACGATGAACATCGTCATCGACCCGAATCTCCCTCACCCGCGCACCGCTCGTTTTAAAAGCGGCCCCGCACTCGACGCCCCCCTGACAGCAACAGACCGCACTTGGAATGGCGGTGCCACCTATGGCACAGTGCCCCCCGCGTTCAGCTAGGGAAAGGTAAATCAGGTGAGTGACACGAACGACGACGACGACCGCACGATCATCGTTGCCTCGCCCGGCAGACGGCCGGTGCCGGCACCGGCAGTGACGGCGCCGACAGTCGCGGCATCGTTGGAGGCCGCTGCGGCGGACGCCGACAGCACCGTCGACAACACGGTCGACGACAACGACAAGACCGTCATGATGAAACCATCGCAGCGCGCCAAGGCGGCGGCCGTCGCCCTGTCCGAAGAGCGCAAGGAGCGGGAAGCGGACCGCACCGGCCCGTACGGTGCGGCGACAGTGCCCGGCGCAAGTCGTCAAGTGGATTTCGACGTCATGCAGGGCATGAGCGAGAAGGCCACGCCGGCAGCAAAGTCCAGCGTGTGGCCGCTGGCGGTGGCCCTCGGCGTGCTGGCGGTGGCGCTGACACTCTGGTTGCTGCTGTTCTGAAAATCAGTCGCGCACCCCACGGCGCCGCTGGCGCCGGCCGCCCATCCACGCGCGACGACCATCAATCGACCCGTCAGGAGCCGACATGACGCGCAGACTCAGGTTACTGCCCAGTGCGGATGTTGCCCGCCTTGGCAAGCGTTGTTACCTGTTTGATCGCGCAGCGCTGACCGAGAACGTCGTATACGTACCAACCCAGCGTGTCTCGCAGCGAATGTTCGACGTCGTGCGCCGCGTACGGGCGAGCTGGCCCACGCACGAAGCGCAGCCCTTTGCGGCGTTTCAGGCGCTGTTCGACAACCCCGCTGATCAGTCTGCCCTCACCCAGTTGGTGCAGGCCGGTTACCTTGAGGAAGTGCCGGAGCTCGCGCCAGCGGTGCAGGCCGAGGATGGCGAATCAGCACAGACCGCTGCGCACAGCGCGCGTCCGGGCACAGAACTCGACTACTTTCGTAATCGCGTGCTCAAGCATTACTTCAAACGCGAAGCTTTTTTTCATCTGCCCGAGCAGATTGACGACGATGAATCTGAGGTCGGTCTGGTCGGCGTGCCGGTATCCTCGACCTTGCTCTCGAGCGGCACCGTCAACGCCCCCGCGCGGCTGCGCCGAGACACACAACGCGCCGGCTTCTGGTTCGACTTTCAGGCCGACGGGGTCTATACCGAGACCGGCTGCAACGGCACTGCGCCGCGGCTCTTGTGCAGCGGTACGCGGCTCAAGGATTTCGGCGATATCGGTAGCACTGCCCGCACCGTCGGCCAGTTGTTCAGCGAAGTGCAGGAATTCATCGAGACCCGCCTGCTGCCGCACGGTATCCGGCCCGTGTTCATCGGCGGCGATCACGCGGTGAGTTTCCCGCTGGTCGATTGTTATCTGCGTCACTACCCCGACCTGGTGCTGCTGCACCTCGACGCGCATAACGATCTTTTCTATACCGAGCAGGTCGAATTCAATCACGCCGGCCCCATTCACGGTCTGTTGGCCCACTCCGGGCTCGGCAAGGTGCTGTCGATGGGATTGCGCACGGTCGGTGACCCGCGTACCGGCCCGTTTCGGCGCATGCAGGCATCCGGTGTGCTCGAACAACGGGTGCGACTGTATTCGCTGGGCGCGTTGAAGCGTTGGTTGCAAGACCCGAACGCGTTCGCCGCGCATCTGCGCGAGGCTATCGGGGTGGGCACGCCGTGTTACCTGACTATCGATCTCGATGTGTTGTCGGCCGACTGCATCGCCGGACAACTCTCCACCCCTGCCGGTCCCGGACTCGACTGGCACGAACTACTGGAACTGGTGGTGCTGCTGCTGCGCCATTGTGAAGTCATCGCCTGTGATGTGGTCGAGTTCAATCCCGATAACAAGAACCGGGCGGTACATGACGAGCGCGAACTGCCGGTGCTGTTGCTCGAACTGATAGACGGATTGAGCCGTCAGCAGCGCGCAGCGCAGGAGCGCGCAAACACCTCGCAAGCGCCGGTGGTCAGCACGCCGCTGCGGACAAAAGTTGCGCGCGCGGCGCTGCCGCCGGCCGGTGCCGGTGACTTCGCGCGTCCCTTGCCGGTAGCCAGGCACCGTCTCGATGAACTCGATTACCAGAGTTTTCTCGAGCAATACGTGTTGCCCGGCGTGCCGGTGATTCTGACTGGACTCGACACTGACTGGCCGGCGCTCGCGCGCTGGTCGCCAGAATATTTTCTGGCCGCACTGAGTGAGGATGAAACGGTCGAGGTCAAACGTTTTGCACGCGCCGACGACTTCAGCATGACCAGCACCACGACGCAGAGTGCGCGCATGACGCTTGCCGCCCTCATCGAGCGGCGCGCACGCGGTCTTGCCGATGAGGACGCCCGCCATTACATCGTCAACTGGCAGTTCGCCGACACCTGCGCGGCGCTGCTCGGCGATTACACCGTGCCGGCCTACTTCCAGCCGGCCTTGAACGAGCAGGTCGTGCCCGCGCCGAACAGTCTGCGCTGGCTGTTTGTCGGCGAACCCGGCACCGGTTCCGCGACCCATATCGATGTGCTCAATTCGAGCGCGTGGCTGATGCTGGTCAGCGGCCGTAAACATTGGCGCATGGTGCCGGCGCAGGACCTCGAGGCTTGTGGCCGGGTGGGCGAGTGGGTGGATCTGTTCGCGCCGGATCACGCGCAGTTTCCACACCTCGCGCGCGCTACCCTTTTTGAAGCAGAACAGTTGCCGGGCGAAATGCTGTGGACGCCGCCGCTATGTGTGCATGCGGTGCGTAATGTTGAGCATTCAATTGCGGTCACGCAGAACTCTATCGACCTGACCAACCTGCTCGAAGTGCACGATGCACTGATAGGTGGTCCGCGCGCGGTCAAACCGCAACGCCTCGCAGCGGGGCTGATGCTGCGCCTCATCCGCAGCGGGCTCACCGACCTGCAAGAGCGCGGACTGCTGGACGCGGCGCAGCCGGCTCTCGAGCGTCTGCACGCGGGCCTTGTACAACGTCGTCGTGACGGTCAGGCGCATGGTCATGGACTCGACGCCGCGCTGCGCGAGCTCGATAAATGGCAGCCGTGATATCGGCGGCATATGACAGTTTCGATATCCATTACCGATCGCACTGGCGAACCGTTGACGCCTGCGCAGGTGGTGTGGTCTGCTACCCTCGACCGCAGTGTTGCCGTAAGCTTGCGCATCGGCACACGGTAATCTTCAGCGTTTTTCCAGCCAGTCATCTCGAGGCGGCGTGGCCAAAGCCAAGCTGGCGCTGAAGAAGACCGACGGTGCAGAGTGTCTTGCGCATTGCCCAGGTAATGCCGGGTCTACACGAGACTTTCAATTTCCAATCTAGCGAGGAACACAATATGGCGAATCAGAATCTGCTCAAGGTCGCGGAACGCGTCAAGAAGGTCAAAACCGAAGTCGCGGCCCAGGCCCTGCAAGACCCGGATTTTCGCGCCGCGCTGCTGAAAGATCCGAAAGCCGCACTGGCCGAAGAGTATGGCCTCGAGCCGAGCTTTTTTGCCAAGTTCAACGTGCGTATCGTTGCCGAAGGTGAGAATGAACTCGTCATCACCATTCCGGCGGCTTCCGCCGAAGGTGAGCTGACCGACGACCAGCTCGAGGCAGTCGCCGGTGGCGCGGCTTTCATCGCAGCCGTCGCCGCAGGCGCCGCTGTCGCCAGTGCAGTCGCAGCGACCGGCACTATCGTGCAGAGCAGCCGCGCCGGCCGCAGCTGGTAGCACGCGCGCCGCGCCCGCGCCCTGACTCACCCGCATGACGGGCGAGCGGATGCGGGCTGCGGCCACCTCATGGACGGGTTTGGCGACCCTTGCGGCACTGTTCGCGGGGCACGTCGAGCCGCTGGCAAGAGGCATTCGATGACATGGGCGCAGCGGCCAATCACCCCTTCAAATATCTTGCGATCGCGTTCCTGTGCATCGCTGTGGCCTTCGCGGCGCTGGCGCTCAGCGGCACGGAACAACGTTTGACCTACAGTTTGATAGCCCTGACCAACTTGTGCGTTGGCATGGTGTTTTTCTCGCGCTCCCGCGCCGCACAGCAGGAGGACGGGCAAAAATAGCGTGTCCGGTTGCGCCCTTGCGGGATCACTCGCCGGCGCGCCCACAACTGCTTCTTCCGTTCGCTGATGTCCCTGCCTGCCGCCACGTCTGAAACCATGCCTGCACGCGATTTCCGCGTCGCCGATTACCTGCTCGCCGCCGCACCCCAGGTGCCGCTCGAGTTGGTCAGCGCCTCGGCCCAGCAAGACATCAACGCGCTGGCCGCGTCCCTGCCAGGCGCGATCACGAGCTTCTGTGGTTATGAATGCGAGCTCGGCTTGGACGAGGCGGCGGCGGATTTTCTCCTGTGCAGCACACGAGAAGAAGGCCATGCCGCGGTGTTGGCAGGCGCACGTGCCGATCTCGACTTGCCCGCCGCGCTCCGCGCCCACCCCGGCTGGCAGGGCGTAAGCGGGTTCTGCCAGGCGTGGCTTGAGCCGCACTCGCCGCTCGACCCGGGTTTGATGAACATCTGGCTCGAGTTCGACGTCACCCGCGATACGCAGGCTGTGACACGACCGAGTCTGTTTTTCGGCACCCATGTGCCCGCGCCCGATGCGCCAGTCAGCACGCAGGGCGCGCTGCTCGAAGCGGCACTGCGACTGCTTGATCCCGCCGCCGTGGAAGGTGCGCGTGGCCTTGCCTTACAGCGCTGTCTGGCGGCGCTGCCGCTCGGCAGTCACATCTTTCAGATCGGCGTGATGTGGTCGCGTGCGAGCGCCGCGACGCGCCTGTGTGTGCGAGGTATCAACGCCGCGCAGCTTGGCGCAACACTGGCCGCCCTCGCCTGGCCAGGGCCACGCGCGCCACTGGAAGCGCTGCTCGCGCAACTCGCCGCACTCACGGTGCGACTCGATATCGATATCGACGTGGGGGCCGACGGCGTCGCTGACAAACTCGGTCTCGAGTGTTATTTCGGTACCGACCTCGATACCAGCGAACGATTGCGGCGCATGAATGACTACCTGCTCGATGCCGGACTGTGTACCGCGCCCAAGGCGGCGGCGCTGCTCCGCTACGGCGGTCTGAGTCACCAGGACGCGCCGGCGCAGAGCTGGCCTGAGCATCTAAGCGCGCTCGCCGCGCAACAAGGCGATGATGTGGCGAGTTGTCTGTTGCGCTGGGTACATCACATCAAGATTGTCTGTCAGGCCGGCCACGCGGTGCAGGCCAAGGCCTATCTCGCGCTTGAACATCACCTGTTCGATCGCCAGCATCTGAAGGCGGTCATCGCCGCCACACGCGCGGCGCGCCGCACATGAACGGCCGTCACGACACGCAGCACGACCTGATCGTGCTCGGCGCCGGTCCGGCCGGCACGACACTCGCCACGCTGGTGGCGCGTGCTGGTCATCGCGTGCTGCTGGTCGAGCGCGCACGTTTCCCGCGCTACCAGATTGGTGAATCGCTGTTGCCCGCAACTTTTACTGGCCTGTTGCCGTTGCTTGGCATCGAGGTCGATGGCGAGACCCTGGGCGCGGCGGTGGTCAAGCGCGGTGCGACCTTTCACTGGGGGCGCGACGATAAGCTGTGGACGCTCAACTTCGGCGGCGCACCGCACGACACCGTGCCCGGCCCCGAGTGGCCGACCGCCTTCAACGTGCGCCGTGATGTGTTTGACGACCTGCTGCTGGACGCTGCGCGCAAGGCCGGCGTTGAATATCTGGAAGATGTGCATAGCGGCGAGTTCGAAGCCGACGACGAGCGCGTGCGCGGTGTACGACTGCGGCAGGGCGAGCGCAACTGGACGGCGCGCGCGACCTGGCTGGCGGGTGCCACTGGCCAGTCCTGTCCGCTGGCGCCGCTCATCGGTGAGCGCCAACCCTCGACGTTCTTCCGCAATGCCGCGCTGTTCGGTTATTTCGAAGGCGCCGCGCGGCTGCCGGCGCCGCTCGAAGGAAATGTATTGCTCGAGAGTTTCGCCGACGGCTGGATCTGGTACATCCCGCTGTCGTCGACGCTGACCAGTGTCGGCGTGGTGCTCCATCATCCGGCCACGGAGCGACTGCGTGGCGACCGTGAAAGTCTGTTTGCCGAGAGTCTCGCGCGCTGCCCCTATGCGGCAGAACTGTTGCAAGGCGCGCGCCGCGTCGAGGCCGGCCAATACGCCGGCTTGCGCGTGCGCAGCGAGTTCTCCTACAGCCATGCGCGGCTATGGAAACCCGGCGCGCTGCTGGTTGGAGACTCCGCCTGTTTCGTCGACGTGGTGCTCTCTTCAGGTGTGCACCTCGCGACCTTCGGCGCGCTGCAGGCAGCGCGCGCCATCAACTCTGCATTGGCCGGCGACTTCAGCGAGCGCCTGTGCATGAACGAGTTCGAGCTGCGTTACCGGCTCGAATTCACCAAGTTCTACCTCGGGCTGCTCGGCCTGCACGATATGCAGCAGGACGGCGCGACCTATCGCCTGTGGCTGCGGCGCATGTTGCGCCAGACCCAGGGCGTGTACTTCGAAGAAGAGGCCGAAGTGGATGGGCGCAAACGCGATCGCAGTTGGCGCGCACTGGCACTGCTGCGCCAGCACAACACCACGATGCTGGCGCGCATGCGCGCGCCGCGTATGGACGAAATCCCCGCCGCGCCTGATCTCGCCGGTGAATTGACGATTAGTACCGATGGCCTGCGCTGGGCGCGCCTGCCGGAGTTGCCTGCGGGGCTGGACAATACGAGTGTTGCTGCTCAGCCCGGGCCGCAGGTCAAGCAGCCCCTCTATGATTACGGCAAGCTGCATGTCGGTTGCGCGCCTTACCTGGAGGCCTGGCCGGACAGCCCTGACAGCGCCTTGGCGCTGGTCGAGGCGGCACGTGCGCGCAGTATCGTGCTGCGTGTGCGCGGCAGTGGCCACACCTTCAGCGGTGCCAGTCTGCCGCGCGAAGGTGAAGTGCTGGTCCGCACCCAGGGTCTCGACCATTTTCATTTCTGCGCGCCCGACCGGCTCATCGCCGGCGCTGGCGCGCTGGTGTGGGACGTGCGCGACCTCGCCCGCGAGCACGGCTACGATCTGCCGGTATTCAACGGCGGCTGGGCCGGCCCGACGCTGGCGGGTTATATCTGCGCCGGAGGTTTCGGCAAGAGCGGCCTGTCGGAAGCGGCCGGCGGCCTGTGGGAAAACGTCCATGCGGTGCGCCTGATCGACGGCCACGGCAAGCTGCGCCGCATCGAGCGTGGTGACGAGGCTTTCCGTTGGCTGTTCGGCAGTTCGGGACAGCTAGGCTTACTGGTCGACGCAGAACTGCGCCTGGTGCCCTATGCCGATCACCGCGGGCCACGTGACTATCCCCTCGACCGCCAGGGGCGGGTGCCGCGCCGCCAGGTCGACGATCCGGCGGTCAATGCGCAGCCGCCCCCCGACGGTGGTGAGGAGCGGCTGTTCTGGTTCACCCTGCTCGCAGCCTTCGACCAGGAAGACAGCGCCTGGCAGGGCCTGCTCGAACTGGTCCTGAAACATCGTGCCGAGGTCGTACCCGACGGCGGCTGGGCTGGCCCGGTACTGGACGGACAAGCGATTGGTTATCGTTACGTGATCCGTTTCCATGAATTTAATCCGCCGCTGGTCTACCCGCGCGCCGAGACTTTCCTGGTGTTGGGTGTGATGTGCAAACTGCGCAGCGGTGACGATACGAGCAACGCGCGGGTGCTCGACATCGAACGCAGCTTTATCGAGATTGCCCGCGCGCGGCGCTTACGTTTGTACCTGCAAGCCGAAAACGTCGGCCGCAGCGTTGACTTGCGCGCTTATTACGGCCGTGCGACCCATAAGCGTTTCATGCAACTGAAGCGGGAATTCGATCCGGCCGACATGTTCAATCGCGGTGTGGTGTTCGACCACGATGCGTTATAACCCGGCGCTGCCGGTGGCGGTGTTCCTCGGGCCGTCCCTCGGCATCGACGAAGCGCGCGCGACACTGGCGGCCAACTATTATCCGCCAGTGCGTATGGGCGACATCTATCGCCTGCTCGCGAGCGGTGTGCGCACCATCGTCATCATCGACGGCGTGTTCCATCAATCCACACCGGTCTGGCAGCGTGAAATTTTGAGCGCCCTCGAAGAAGGTGTGGAAGTGGTAGGCGGCGCCAGCATGGGCGCGCTGCGCGCCGCCGAGTTGTGGCCCTATGGCATGGCGGGTGTGGGCACCATCTTCGAGTGGTATCGCGACGGTGTCATCGACGGCGACGACGAGGTTGCGCTGCTGCACACCGATCACACGCTCGGTTAT
>CAMCBY010000043.1 GCA_945873015.1 Klebsiella pneumoniae | reverse complement strand
GCTGACGAAATCGTACCAATCTCGATTCCGCAGAAAAAAGGCGAGCCGTTGATTTTCGCCCGCGACGAATACCCGCGTGCCGCGACCACGGCCGACAGCCTGGCCAAGCTGCGTGCAGCGTTCAAGAAAGATGGCTCCGTGACTGCAGGCAATGCGTCCGGCATCAACGATGGCGCCGCCGCCGTGGTAGTGATGTCGGCGACCAAAGCCGCCAGCCTCGGTCTCACGCCCCTTGCCACCATCAGGGCCGGCAGCAGCGCCGGTGTCGACCCGGCCATCATGGGCACAGGCCCTATCCCGGCCTCGCAGAAATGCCTGGCCAAAGCCGGCTGGAATGTTTCCGATCTCGATCTGATTGAAGCCAACGAGGCCTTTGCCGCGCAAGCCATCTCGGTCAATCGTGGGCTGGGCTGGGATCCGGCCAAGGTCAACGTAAACGGTGGCGCGATCGCGCTCGGCCATCCAATCGGCGCTTCCGGGGCGCGAATTCTGGTCACACTGCTGCACGAGATGGCACGACGCGACGCCCGTCGCGGTCTCGCAACCTTATGTATCGGCGGTGGTCAAGGTGTTGCGCTTGCCGTGGAGCGCAACAAGGCATGACGCGAGCGCCAACGGCACCGCGCATGTTCCGAGCAATCGTTAACGTGCGAAGCAGCTCGCCGCACTCTAAGTCTGGAGCGGGAAAGACCTCATGATCGACGAAGCCAAACGGGTCATCAAAAAATACCCCAATCGCCGCCTGTACGACACCGCAGAGAGCAAATACGTCACCCTGAACGATGTGCGCAAACTGGTGCTGGAAGGCATCGGCTTCTGCGTCATCGACAAGAAGAGCGGCGAAGACATCACGCGCAACATCCTGCTGCAGATCATCATCGAGCAGGAGGAAGAGGGTGAGCCGCTGTTCTCAACCGACGTGCTTGAACAGCTCATCGGTTTCTACGGCAACTCGGTGCAGGGTATGGCAGGCGATTTCATCAGTCAGAGCCTCAACATGTTCCGCGATCAGCAGGAACGTTTTCAGACCCAGATGCGCGAGGCAATGCTGAATCTGCCGATGTCGTCGCCGTTCGGCGAAATGGCCAAGCAGAACCTGGATATGTGGAAGCAGATGCAGGACACGTTCTTCAAGAACGCACTGCTGACTCCGCGCAAGAAACCCGACGAGGCCGAATAGTCGTCGCTTTCGCGGCGGGCGTTGCGCCCGCCGCCAACCATACCTTTTCGTTTTATGCGGCGAGCTGCGCGTCCAGCGCACGCTTGATGCGGCGCGCCTGATCGCGCAACCCCTTCGGCATGCGGCTACCGAAAGTATCGAAATAGGCTTCGATTTCTTCGATTTCCCGATGCCAGATCTGCGGGTCTATGGACAGCAATGCATGCATGGTGCTGCGCTCGAGATCGAGCCCATCCAGGCGTAGCGTGGCCGCATCGGGCACAAAACCGATGGGCGTCTCGACCGCGACGCCACGACCGGCACAACGTTCAAGTACCCACTCCAGCACGCGCATGTTGTCGCCGTAACCCGGCCACATGAACTTGCCGTCGGCGTCCTTGCGGAACCAGTTGACGTGAAAGATGCGCGGCAGGTTTGCCGACTTCGCACCAAAGCTCAACCAGTGGGCCCAATAATCGCCAAAGTTGTAGCCGCAGAAGGGCTTCATTGCCATCGGATCGCGGCGCACCTGTCCGACCGCACCGGTGGCGGCGGCGGTCGTTTCCGACGCCATGGCGGCACCGGCAAACACACCGTGATCCCAATCCATCGCTTCGAACACCAATGGCGCAACCGTGGAACGACGGCCGCCGAAAATGATCGCCGAGATCGGCACGCCCTGTGGCGCCTCACCCTGCGACGAGTAACTGGGACACTGTTTGGCCGATACCGTAAAGCGCGAATTGGGGTGCGCTGCCGGGCCGGTCTTGTCGAGATCGTGGGGACGTCCCTGCCAATCGATGAGTGCCGCCGGTTTGGCGCCGTCGATACCTTCCCACCAGGGTTCGAGATCCGGCGTCACCGCGACATTGGTAAAGATGGTGTCGCGATCGAGCATCTGCATGCAATTGGGATTGGTCTTCGAACTGGTGCCAGGCGCCACGCCGAAAAAACCCGCTTCAGGATTGATCGCCCACAGACGGCCGTCGGCGGCCATGTGCATCCACGAAATGTCGTCCCCGACCGTCCATACCTTCCAGCCCTTGTAGGCCTCCGGCGGCACCAGCATGGCGAGATTGGTCTTGCCGCAGGCGGATGGGAATGCCGCCGCAACATAGGTGGTTTCGCCCTGCGGATTCTCGATGCCGAGGATCAGCATATGTTCGGCCAACCAGCCCTCGGTGCGCGCCTGCGCGCTCGCGATACGTAAGGCGTGGCACTTCTTGCCGAGCAGCGCGTTACCACCATAACCGGAGCCAACGCTCTTGATCAGCAACTCGTCCGGGAAATGCATGATGAAGCGCTTGTCCGGATCAAGATCGCCGATTGAATGCAGTCCCTTGACGAAACGCGGCGACTGCTCGAGATGCGCAAGCGCCTGCGTGCCGATCCGCGCCATCACGCGCATGTTGACCACCACGTACGGACTGTCGGTAATTTCAACACCCGCGCGCGCATAGGGCGAACCGTAGGGTCCCATCAGATAGGGAATGACGTACATGGTGCGGCCGCGCATGCAGCCCTGGAACAGCGGATCGATCTTGGCGTGACCGTCGGCGGGCGCCATCCAGTTGTTGTTCGGTCCAGCATCTTCGGCGTCGGGGGTGCAGACGAAGGTCAGGTGTTCGACACGCGCGACATCCTGCGGGTTGGAGCGATGCAGGAAGCAGTTCGGATGGGATTGCTCGTTCAGGCGAATGAGATCACCGGTGCCCAACATGAGTTCGGTGAGGCTGGCGTTCTCCTCCTCCGAACCGTCGCACCAGTGAATACGGTCCGGTTGGGTCAGTTTGGCGACTGAGTCTACCCATGCCGCCAATTCGGCACTTTTAGTCATTGATGAAACTCCAGATGGCAAATGCAAAAAATCAGCAAATAGCGGCGCAGCCCCCGCGACGAAACTGGGGGCTGCGGAACACGGGTCAGGAGGAAGTATGCTGACGATGACCGCTAAAAATTGGCCGAAAGTGTAGCCGACCACAAGCGTGTTGTTGACGAAAACTTGTAACGTTTTGCCAACTTGATACGCACTCAGATCGCCGCTGTCTGTGCCCCAAAACGGTCCTCGGCAATGCTCTGCGGCGGACCAGCGCTGCTCCCGAAAATTTTCTCGACACACCCTTGACTTGGCCTAATCCCAGAACTATGCTGCATTGCAATAATGCTGCGGCGCAATAAAGCTCCGCTACCGTTCGAACAACGGCGCCAAGCGCCCCAAGCCCCCTCGAGGAGCACCGACTATGGAAAACAAACTCATGGAAAACTGGCAGGAATACGGCAAGAACGCTGTCGAAGCGGCCAAGGAACTTGAAGCCATCAACACCCAGGTCATCGAGAAGATCACGGGCAAACAGATGGAACTGGCCAACGCCGCGTTTGAAACCAGCACCAAATTCGTCAGCTCCTTGGGCGACGTGAAGGGCGTGCAGGACTTGTTCACCGAACAAACCAAACTCGCCACCGAATTCAACGAGAAGATGCTGGAAGCGGCGCGCACGACGGCCGACATCCTGACCGAAACCCGCGAAGCCTATCAGGCTTGGCTGGAGAAGGGTTTCAAGGCGATCAGCGGCAACACTGAGTTCGCCATGCCGAATTTTTTCCCGCTGAAGGCAGTCAAGAAGGCCGCCTGAGCTTGAATCAGGGAGGACTCGTCCTCATCTTAGATTGACCTCCCCTCGCCCCTTCGGACTCCGTCTCCCCGCGGATCCGAAGGGGACTTCTTTTGCCTTCACCGGCGCACCGACATCCACTCACTGACCGCGGATGGCACCGAGCGTGGCGATTTGAGTCCGACATAAACACCAATGTGTCCACCCGGCAATTCCACCTCTGTGTAATCGCGGCTGCCGACCACGGCGCCTAAGGCCTTTGATGCCGCAGGCGGCACCAGATGATCGTCGCGCGCGTAGATGTTCAGCACCGGCATGGTGATGGCGGAGAGATCAACACGCCGCCCGCCCACCAGCACTTCGCCTTTGACGAGTTTGTTGCCCTGATAAAAATCGCGGGCGAATTCACCGCAAGCACGCCCCGCGAGTGCCGGACTATCGAAAATCCACTGTTCCATGCGCAGGAACATCGCAACCGCATCGGCGTCGCCCAGTTGCTCGAGAAAACGCAGATATTTCTGCTGGGTCAGTCGATAGGGTTTCAACGACAGAAACAGTCCGTTCAGAAAATCGCCGCTCACGTTGCCGCAGCTACTCAGCAATCGATCGATGTCGATACGCTGCACCAGGTGACTCAGCATGTCCTGCGGGGTGTGAAAATCGATGGGCGTAACGGTTGTGATCAGTTGCCTCACCTTGTGCGGATGGAGCGCCGCATAACAGGCGCTGAGCGTTCCTCCCTGACAAATGCCGAGCACCGCCAAGGCATCGGTCGCCAGACGTGCGCGCAGATGATCGACACAGGCGTCGATGTAACGATTGATATAGTCGTCGAGGCAAAGCTGCCGGTCTGCGCCGCCCGGATAGCCCCAATCGATGAGATAGACATCGAAACCACGCTCCATGAGTGCGGCTATCAGTGAGCGGCCAGCTTGCAGATCGGCCATTTCCGGTCGATTGACCAGCGCGTAGACAATCAGCAACGGTACGCCCTGCGCCGGCGTCTGTGCATCGCCATACCGATACAGCCGCACACCATCGACCTCGAATATCACTGAGCGTGGTGTGGCACCAATCGACACCTCACCGATACGCCGCAGCACCCCCAAGCCGTGGCGCAAACTCTGCTCAAAAGCCGCGAGTTCCTGCGTGACGTCGTTGATACGGAGTTCGAGGCGCGGCATAGGTCTACTTACCCGCGTCGAGAATATGGCTGATATCGAACTCGCCGCGCGCCGGTTTGGCCTTGCGCAGCGCAGGCGACCGCGGGCGTGCGGGTTTGGGCGCCTTTACCTTGTCGGTTGCCTTGGCTGGTTCGGGAAACGAGACCTTCCTGCTCTTTACGTTACGCGACCTGGCTTTGGCCGTGGGCGTGCCCGCTTGCGGTTCAACAGGCTGTTGAGACACTGCAGTCGCCACCGGCGCTGACGGTGCGAGCGGCGTGGCTGACCGTGTAGCGTCGCGCTCCGCGCGCAGATTAGCCAACTCACGCTGCATCGCATGCTGGCGTTCAAGCAGCGCATCCATTTCTTCACGCCCCGGCACATCGAACAGGGCCGACATCCGCCCGCCCAATCTGCGCACGGCCAAACGTACATCACTGCCGGCGTTGACCCAGGCCGCGAAGTCTTGCGCGAAGGGCTCGCTCATGACGCGCGCGGCATAGGCGGCCTCGGCCTCATCTATCCACGCGTCGTACAAACCACGAACAGTGGTAATGGGCGGGCCGTTGTCGTCCTCGAGTGTGGTCGCGAAACGCGCGATAGCGGCGCGACTCGCCAGACGATAATGTTCATCGAGTGCCGCGCGTGTTTGCTGTTCGAGCAAGAGCGCGCGCTGCACCGCCTTCAGCATCTCCTGCCATTCTCGTTGCGGGCCCACACTCGGCAGCGCCAGCAGTTCTTGCGCCCACTTGGTCAGCGTCATCGAACATTGCTGCCAGGCATGACCCGCCCCCGCATCGGGGAAGGCGCTCAGCAGCGCACGCGGCGTGCTGCGCAGAAATACATTGAGGAAATCGTCGTTGCCGGCCGGCCCGCCGCCGTAACGCGCGGCGCTGTTGAGCGCTTCGATAAACCGACGGGCAAACTCATTGTCACCGCCTTGTGCGAGCATCTGCGCGATCGCACGCGCAAAGCTCTGGTATGCCTCGCCAAATCCGCTCGCAGCAGCGTGGCCTGGCGTAAACGCATGAGTATCGCCGGCCTGCATGCCTGAGCTGACGAGACCCATCCACTGGCGCCACGCCGCCATCCACGGCGCGTCCTTGTCCGTACTCACGACGCGCCCCGCGATATACGCGCGGCGTCGCAGATCGGCTCGTGCCTATTGATTGGCACGGTGGCTGACGAGGTCATCCACCACCGCCGGGTCGGCCAGCGTCGTGGTATCGCCGAGGTTGTCGAGTTCGTTCGCGGCGACCTTGCGCAGGATACGGCGCATGATCTTGCCGGAGCGGGTTTTGGGCAGGCCGGGGGCCCATTGAATGACATCGGGCGTCGCGATGGCACCAATCTCGGTGCGCACGTGCTGCACCAGTTCCTTGCGCAGTTCCTCGCTCGGGCTGACGTTATGCATGAGCGTCACATAGGCGTAGATGCCCTGGCCCTTGATGGCATGGGGATAACCCACCACTGCCGCCTCCGATACAGCCGGGTGTAAGACCAGCGCACTCTCCACTTCGGCCGTGCCGAGACGGTGACCGGAGACGTTGATGACGTCGTCCACACGGCCGGTAATCCAGTAATAACCATCTTCATCGCGTCGTGCGCCGTCGCCGGTGAAATAGCGCCCGGGGAACATCTTGAAATAGGTTTCCATGAACCGCTCGTGGTCGCCATACACGGTGCGCATTTGGCCCGGCCAGGAATGTTTGATGACCAGCGAGCCCGAGGTTGCGCCTTCGAGTTCACGGCCCTGATCATCGACCAGCGCCGGCTCGACACCGAAAAACGGCAGGGTGGCCGAACCCGGTTTCAGATGCGTCGCGCCCGGCAGCGGCGAGATCAGGATGCCGCCGGTCTCGGTCTGCCACCAGGTGTCGACTATCGGGCAACGGCCGTCACCGACCACGTTGTAGTACCACTCCCAGGCTTCCGGATTAATCGGTTCACCGACGCTGCCGAGGATGCGCAGACTGGCACGGCTGTATTTCGTGACAAAGGCATCGCCCTGGCCCATCAACGCGCGCAGCGCGGTCGGCGCGGTATAAAAAATATTGACCTTGTGTTTATCGATGACCTGCCAGAAACGGCCGGCATCGGGATAGGTCGGCACGCCCTCGAACATCACCGAAGTCGCGCCATTGGCGAGCGGACCATAGACGATATACGAATGCCCGGTGACCCAGCCGACATCGGCCGTACACCAGTAGACATCGCCCTCGTGGTAATCGAATACGTATTTGTGGGTCATCGCCACATGCAGCAGGTATCCGCCGGTGGTGTGCAACACGCCTTTCGGTTTGCCGGTAGAGCCCGAGGTATAGAGGATGAAAAGCGGGTCCTCAGCCTCCATCGAGGTCGGCGGGCAATCGGCCGAGGCGCTCTCCATACACTCGTGATACCAATAATCGCGGCCCGCGGTCCAGCCGACAGCGCCACCGGTATGGCGCACCACGATCACCGACTTCACGCATTCACAAGCTTCGAGTGCCTTGTCGGCGTTGGCTTTCAAGGGCACGCTGCGGCCGCCGCGCAAACCCTCGTCAGCGGTGATCAAGGCCACGCAATCGGAATCGAGAATGCGGTCTTTCAAGGCGTCGGGTGAGAAGCCGCCAAACACCACCGAATGCACCGCGCCGATACGCGCGCAGGCCAGCATGGCGACCAGTGCTTCGGGAATCATCGGCATATAAATAGAAACGCGGTCGCCCTTGTTGACGCCGCGCGCTTTCAGCACATTGGCGAAACGGCAGACTTCGCCATGCAGCTCGCGATAGGTGATGTGTTTGTGGACGGCAGGGTCGTCGCCCTCCCAGATCACGGCAATCTGCTCACCGCGGGTGGCGAGGTGACGGTCCAGGCAGTTGTAGGTGACGTTCAAGCGGGCGCCTTCGAACCAGCGAATGGTGGCCGTGTTAAAGTCGCAATTGGAGACCGTGTGCCAACGCGCATCCCAGCTCACGAACTTGTCGGCCTGCTCGGCCCAGAATTCGTCGGGCGCCTCAATCGAGCGTCGATACATCTCGACATACTGCTGCTCATTGATGTGCGCCGATGCGGCGATACTGGCCTGGATCGGACGGACTTTGCTCTCGGACATGGGCGGTTCTCCTCCTCGATTGAGACCCGGCGCGTGACGTGCGAGGCACGGCGCCGACGGCTGTAATCCGCTCGCGCGCCATGCGCTGCGGAGGTCCGGCGGCGCTGGGAAATAGGGCTCGGAGTTTAACACCGTGGGCGCCCGTCGGCGCCACGCCAACACCACAGAAAGGATCACCGTGACCCACTCGGCCAACTATTCTGAACAACTCTCGGTGGCGATTACCGCTGTCGCAGCCGCCTGTCGCGTCACCCGCCATGTACAGAGCCGTCAGCAACACATCGAGCGCCACAGCAAAGACGACATGAGCCCGGTGACGGTCGCCGATTACGCTGCGCAGGCGGTCATCGCCCGGCAACTGGCCGACGCTTTCGGCGGCTTGACCCTGGTCGGCGAGGAAGACGCGGCGACCTTGCGCGAAGCTGGACGCGATACGTTACGTGAGGAAGTCGCCGCAGCCGCGCGGGTCACATGGGCTGAAGCGGGGGTCGATGATGTACTCGACGCCATCGACCTCGGTAATCACGACGCCAGCGCCGAACGTTACTGGACGCTCGACCCCATCGATGGCACCAAGGGTTTTCTGCGCGGCGGCCAGTACGCGGTCTCGCTCGCCCTGATTGAAAACGGTCGGGTGGTGTTGGGGGTGTTGGGTTGCCCGAATCTGTCGGCCGATTACAGCCGCTCGTTTGATGCGCCAGACCCGCGCGGCAGCCTGTTCTACGCCGTGCGCGGCGGCGGCAGCTGGTCGGTTCCGGCCGACCAGCCTGCCCGCTCACCGCGCCGCTTGGATGCCAGTCGCGAGGAAGACATCACCGCCATGCGCATCTGCGAATCGGTAGAGGCAGCGCACTCGCGCATTGATGACACCGGCCGCATCGTCGAGTATCTGTCGTCGCGCGGCACGCCGGCGCGACTCGACAGTCAGTGCAAATACGCGGTGGTGGCGCGCGGACAGGCCGAGGCCTATCTGCGCCTGCCGACCCGACGCGACTACATCGAAAAGATCTGGGATCATGCCGCCGGCATGATCATCGCCGAAGAAGCCGGCGCGATAGTGACCGACGTGCTGGGCAAACCGCTGGATTTCTCCAAGGGCGCGGGCCTCCACGCCAATCGTGGAGTCATTTGCGCGTCACGCGCATTTCATGGCCGTATCCGTCAGGCCATCACCGCTCTCGCCCTGTTCAACGAAACCTGAGCGCAGAGCTCAGCTGACCGCTGCCAGGCGCGCCTCGGGCACATGATCGAGGCGCGACAAGGGGAATGGTTTGCCGACCCCGTAACCTTGCGCATAGTCCACGCCGACCTCGGCCAGCACCGCCATGATTTCATCGTTTTCGACAAACTCGGCAATGGTCTTCTTACCCATCACTTTGCCGACATCGTTGATCGAGCGCACCAGCGCGCGGTCGAGCGGATCAGTATGCACATCGCGCACGAACATGCCGTCTATCTTGAGATAGTCCACCGGCAGGTTCTTGAGATAAGCGAAAGACGACAAGCCGCTGCCAAAATCATCCAACGCAAACAAGCAGCCGAGCGCCTTCAAGGTTGAAATAAAACGACTGGCCTGCGACAAGTTGGAAATCACCGCCGTTTCAGTGATCTCAAAACAAATCTTGCTACTCGGTACGCGCGCCGCGCGCAGCAGATCGATGACATAACCGAGGAACGATTCGTCGGCGAGGGTCAGGCCCGACAGATTGACCGAACACATGTCAAAGCGCGCGAATTCCTGCGGATTCTGCGCCGCCCATTCGAGCAGATGGGATACCACCCAGCGATCGACCCGCGCCGCGAGGTTGTAACGTTCGGCAGCCGGCAGAAAGGCACCCGGGGGTACTTCAAGGCCGTCGCTGTCGATCATGCGAATCAGCACTTCGTAATGTTCGTAACGGTCGCGCGGCCCCTTGACCGGCACTATCGGTTGCACGTAGAGCCGGAACTGATCAGACTCGAGCGCGGCCTGAATCTTGGTCACCCATTGCATCTCGCCGTGACGCTTGGCCAGTTCCTTGTCGTCGCGTGAGAACGTATGCACCCGGTTACGGCCAAGATCCTTGGCCGCATAACAGGCCGTGTCGGCCTGCTGCAGCACTTCGGTAACGCTCGCCGAGTCGCGATTGATGGGCACCAGGCCAATGCTCACACCCACACGAAAGCGCTTGTCGTCCCACACGAACTGGAAGTCCTCAATCGCGCTGCGGAAACTCTCGGCTACGCGCTGACTCTGGGCCAACGGGCAGTTCTCCATCAGCAGACCGAACTCATCTCCACCCAGGCGCGCGATAGTGTCGCTGGCGCGCACTTTGGCGCGCAATACATTCGCGACCTGGCGCAACAGTTCGTCCCCCGCGACATGCCCGCAGGTGTCGTTGATGACCTTGAACTGATCAAGATCGAGATAACAAATTGCGTGTTCTTTGCCGTTACGCCAGGTGCCCTCCAGGGCGTACTCGATACGCGCCTCGAATTCGCGGCGGTTGACCAGCCCGGTCAGCGAATCATGGGTGGCCTGATAGGACAGTTCTTTGGACAGTTGATGGGCTTCGGTGATGTCCTGAATCTGGCCGATGGCGTACTGATAACTGCCCGCCGGGTCGCGCACCGCCGAGACATGGCACAAGACCCAGATCGGATGACCATCGCGATGCACGTAGCGTTTCTCGATCTGATAACGGTCGATCTGACCGGCGACCAGTTCGTGGTACTGATAGAGTCCGGTTTCGCGGTCGTCAGGGTGGGAGATCTCGCGCAACGCCATGCCTGCCATGGTATCCGGCGCGTAGCCGAGCATATCAGCGAAGGCTTGGTTGGCGTGCTGGATCTGACGCGCATCGTTGACGATTATCATGCCAATCGCAGCACTTTCGAACGCACTCTTGAAGCGCTGTTCACTCGCGACCAGCGCTTTTTCGGTAGCGCTGCGTTCCGCCACTTGTGATGACAATTCCTGATTGCGTCGCTTGAGTTCCTCCGTGCGCTGCTCGACTTGCCGTTCGAGTTCGCGGTCGCGTTGCTCGATTTCGGCCAGCATGGCGTTGAAGTCAGCGCATAACTGCCCGAGTTCATCGGTGGCGAGCACCGGCGCACGCACGGCGTAGTCGCGCGACTCGCGTACGCGTCGCGCGACGGCGGTGAGGCTCGTGATTGGCACGTAGATTCCGCCCAGCAGCCGCGCCGCCAGCAGCAGCGCCGCGAGGCTCGCTATCGCGGTCAGGGCCGCGACCAATTGCACGTCCTGCCAGAGACGTTCGTATACCTCGCCAACGCTGCCGTTGGCCGTCACGCGGTCGCCGTTCGCCACCGCCGCCGCGCTGCTCACAGCCGCCAGTTGCGCGTGGTCTTCAGCGCGATTGACCAGGGCGGCATGGGCCGCACGATAGTCTCTATAGGTAAACGCCGAACCTGCGGCGACCAGGCCCAATATCATCGCGAGCAGAATCGCGAACCCGAGCTTGTGCTTGATGGAGAGGGATTTCGGCACGGTCGCTCAGTGTCTCGTCGCAAGGGATTGAGATTCGTTATCAGGCATATCGACCGTCGCGCAGAAAAGTTCAGCATGGCTGGGCAACGCAGCACGAGCGCACCGGGAGTCCGGCATCGAGATACCTCTGCTATCCTGCTGTCGGCATGCGGCGACAGGCACGGCGCGCGGCGGGCAAGACCCTGCACGCGACGCCTTGTCCTCGGCCTGCAAGCAAATGACCTGGCCGGCGCCTCTGCCGGCCTGACAACAACGCCTGGCGCGAGCCTGACAGCCGCGACTCGGCCTCGCCTTTTATTGGGAGGGAATATGAGTACGACAGCGATTGCCTTGATAGGCATGGTGATGTGGTCAGTGGCGCTGACTTTTGCGCTGGTTTTTACGCGGGCTGCCGCGATTCTAAAAGGGGACAAGGAACTGAACGCCTTTCAGGCCGATGGGCGCGACTTGAACGCGTTTGGCCTGCGTATGACGCGCTCCCACGCTAATGCGCTGGAGAATCTTGCGCTGGCGGTCGGCTTGATGCTGGTGGCCATCGCCACCGGTCATACCGACATTACCGACAAACTCGCAATGATCGTGCTGTACGCACGCATCGCGCAGTCGGTGGTGCACATCCTGTCGACCGCCACGCCGATGGTGATGGTACGTGCGACCTTGTTCAGCGTGCAGATGCTGATTTTTGCCTACTGGGGTTACCTGCTCTGTCAGGCACACTGAGCCGTTGATCGTTACAGGGCGCCGCGTGCGGCGCCCTGTAACGCCGGTCAGGCCAGCATTTCGAATTCCGCGAGTCGCGGTTCGCGCATGTCGTCCTGAAAACGCTCAAACGACCAGGGCCAGGTCACGGGTGTGCCGTTCTTGTCGAGATACCAGCTACGGCAACCCGACACCCAAACGGTCTGTTTCATGGCTGCACGAATCTCAGCGTTGAAAACCTCAGTCGCCGCCGCGGTGGGCGCCAGCGCGCGGCATTCGCCCGCGCGGATACGCGCGATGAGTTTCAGGATGTAATCGACCTGCATCTCGGCAATCAGGATCAGGGAGAAATTCCCTATCGGACTGTTGGGGCCGATGAGCATGAAGAAATTCGGAAACTTCGGCACCGCCAGGCAGCGATAAGCTTTTAATGCATCGGCCCAGGCGTCGTTGAGTGACAGTCCGTCCTGGCCGGTAATATCGATATCGCGCATGAACCGATGTCCATCGAAGCCGGTAGCCAGCACCAGCACATCGAGTTCATGCAGCACACCGTCGCGCGTGCGCACACCCTGCGCTTCGATACGCGCGATGCCGTCGGTGACAAGATGCGCGTTCGGCTGCTGCATGGCGCCATAGAACGTGTCGGACATGATCAGCCGCTTGCATGCCACCTTGTAATCAGGCGTCAGTTTGCGGCGCAGTTCAGGGTCATGGATGTTGTGCTCAAGATTCATGCGGCAACGTTGCTCAATACGCGCCATCTGGGTTTCGTCACCAATCACTGCCCGAGCGAACGAATTATTGAACTGCTCAGCCATGTGCCAGAACATTTCCGTCATCTTTTCGGGATGGGCGCGGAACTCGGCCTTCTGGGTCTCGCTGTAGGCTTCATTCGGATAAGGCAGTACCCATTGCGCGGTGCGCTGGAACAAATCCAGGCGCGCGACTTTGTCGACCAGACCGGTGACTATCTGGATGGCGGTCGAACCGGTGCCGATGATGCCGACCCGTTTGCCCGCCAGTTCGGCGCCGTGATCCCAGCGCGCACTGTGGAAACACGGGCCGGCAAAGCTGCCCAGTCCTTCGATATCCGGGTAGACCGGATGGTGCAACACACCCGTCGCGGCGACCACTACGCTCGCCTCGTCCTGCGCCCCATCGGCAAAACGCAACTGCCAACGACCGTCGCAAAAGTTTGCCGCGACCAGTTCCTTGTTGTACTGGATATGGGCTGACACGCCGTATTTTTCCGCCGTGCGCTCGAAGTAAGCGCGGATCTCCGGTCCCGGCGAGAACATCTGACTCCACTCGGGATTGGGCTCGAAGGAATAGACGTAATGATGAGACGGAACATCGCAGGACAAGCCCGGATAACTGTTCTCGCGCCAAGTGCCACCGAGACTCGCAGCCTTCTCGTAAATGACGAAGTTGTGGATGCCGGCCTCGAGCAGGCGGATGCCGGTCAAGATGCCGGACATGCCAGCGCCGATCACGGCAACGCGGATCTCGCGCGCGTGCAATGCGGAATTATTGTTCATGTTCGCCCCGAAATGGTTCGTCGGAATCATCGCATACGAGTCCGTATCGTCCCAAGCGTGACTGCTGCGCAGGGGCGTTTTCATGGTCATCGTTCCGCGCTGGATCCCGTTCGGACGATGCTTTACCTTGACCGCAACTATCAAGAAGAATCCGAAGGAGGATCGCCATGGCGTACACCGCCGACTACAACAAATTCAAATTCCCGGAAAACGCGTTCAAGGGCAAACGCGTCCTGATCACCGGCTCGGGCAAGGACGGTGGTATCGGTCAGGGTCTCGCGCTCGCGGCGGCGGCCAACGGCGCGGAAGTGGTAGGCGTGCATTTCCATTCCAGCTATCGCGACGGTTTCGACATGGTTGACGCAATGCGCAACAACGGCGTGAAAGCCTTTGCCATGCAGGCCGATGTCACCAATACCCGCGACCTGTGGGCATCGCGCAGCTACATCATCGAGCAGATGGGCGGCAAGGGGCCGGATATCGTGATCTGCAATTCTGGCCTGACCGAAAAGGGCTATCGCTTCGGACGTGCATTGCCCGAAATCGACGGCGAAAGTCGCGCCGAGCGCCGCGCTCGCGTGCGCCGCGAGTTCATCGAGAATCTGGCCGAATCAAAACTGGTGATGGACACCAAGATTGATGGTTTTGTCTACATGACGCACCTGTGGGCGGGCGAAGCGGTTTATCACAACAGTCCGGTGCAATTCATTTACATTTCCTCCATGCAGTCAATTGAGCCCGGCATTGCCGTGCCCGGCTATGTGGTCGCCAACTGGGCGGTACTGCGTCTGCCGGAAGTGTTGAAGACCAATCTCGGCAAAGCCGCCAATATGGCCAGCGCGTGTTGTTTGATGCTGCCCTTCGTGCGCACCGGCATGACCGAGGAATACGCCGACAACGCCAAGGTCTTCGGCCGTTGGCAACCGCGCATGCTGGAGCCGTTCGAAGCGGCCCATGCCGTCACCCAGCTCCTGTCGCGGCCGGCGGAGGAATTGAACCTCGGCAACTTCAA
>CAMCBY010000042.1 GCA_945873015.1 Klebsiella pneumoniae | reverse complement strand
TTTGGAAGTTCAAGACGCCGTCCGGCATCATCGGCAACGTCAACACCTGGGGTCACGGCGGCAAGCAGTATGTCGGCGTGCTGTCGGGCGTCGGCGGCTGGGCCGGTATCGGCATGGCGGCTGGCCTCATCAACGCAACCGACGGTCTGGGCGCCGTGGGTGCGTACAAGGGGCTTTCCAGCTACACCCGCCTCGGCGGTGTGCTGAGCGTGTTCAGCCTGCCCTGAGGCTGGTTGGCATCGCTGCGACTCGTATTGAATTGAGTCGTTGAGTCTCCTCAAACCCGGCGCTCCGCAATGAGCGCCGGGTTTTTTTTGGAGCCCCGATGTCGGCGCAGCATGCACTGCGCGCTCAGCAGGCAGGTCGACACACGCTGATCCAATTTGCGCCGGCGGCCCGTAAGCATCGGTACAGGAGTCGGCATTGCCGTCGCTTTGGTTGACTCGACAATGAGCTCTGGTATAAACAGGCGCCGCGAAGTTCAGCAGAAATTCACGACATTTCCCTTACTTTCGTCGCTCAAGCGCAGCGAACCGCAATTTCAATTCAACTCTCGGGGAGTCCAGATCAGATGATTAAGAACACGGTCGTAATGGGCGTCGGCGCCATCTTGCTGGCGGCTGTTTCCTATGCCCAGGCCGAAGAACACATCATTCAGGGGGTCGTCACTCAGTGGCGCCCGTTGGTGACGTTTGCCAAACCCGGTGACACGGTGCGTTTCACCGGCATGGCGGGTCATGATACCCAGACCGTCGAAGGCATGATTCCGGAGGGCGCCAAGCCCTGGGGCTCCAAGCTTGGTGAAGAGGGTTTCGTCGCGACCGTCGATAAGGAAGGCGCGTGGATCTTCAAATGCAATCCGCATATGACTACCGGCATGGTGGGTGTGGTGGTGGTGGGTGACGCGCGTCCGCCGGTCAACCGCGCGGCACTCGAAGCCTCGTTGCCGCAGGTCAAAGTCGGCAAGAACATGGTGCAACGCGCGATTAAAAAAATGGACCAGGCGCTGCAATCCGGTACCAGCGGGGAATAGGCGGGGCTATGCGCACCCCGATAGCCTTGCCGAACAGCCGCGGAGTCGTGTCGAGCCGCCGCAGGTGGCAAGCCGCGATGCTGGGCCTGGCAACGCTGTGTGTATTGCCGGTGGTCTGCGCACAAGGCGCGGCGAGCGCGCCGCGCACCGCGCTCAAAATCTGCGCCGATCCGTTCAGTCTGCCTTCTTCGAACAAGGAACTCGCCGGTTACGAGAACAAGATTGCAGAGCTGTTCGGGCGCAAGCTTGGTCTGCCGGTGAGCTACGAATGGTTTCCGCAACGCATCGGATTCATTCGCAACACGCTGACCAACAACGATACCGCCGATGGCTCGTATCGGTGCGATCTGGTGTTGAGCGTGGTCGAGCATTTCGATATGGCAGCGACCACCCGGCCCTATATGCGCTCGGCGTGGGCGATGGTGTATGTCAAAGGGCGCGGGCTCGACTACATCCAGTCCCAGGACGATCTCGCCAACAGCACGCCGGCACAGCGTGCCGCGCTGCGCATCGGCATATGGGATAAAGGTGCGGCCACGGAATGGCTGGCGCAGAACGATTTAATGACCAATGCGACGCCTTACCAGAGCATGACCGGCGACGTGCAGGAGAATCCGGGCAAAATAATCGAACGGGACCTCAAACAGGACAAAATCAATCTGACTTTCGTTTGGGGGCCGATAGCGGGCTACTACGCCAAGCAGACTAAGGACGCCGAGTTGCGCGTCATCCCCATGCACAACGAACCAGGTCTGCGTTTCGACTTCCAGATAGCGATGGCGACCCGCCACGGAGATAAGGCGTGGAACGCGCAGATCAATCAACTACTGCAGGACAATCAGACGGAAATCGACGCCATTCTGACAAGTTACGGCGTGCCGCTGTTACCCCTCATGATTCAGGACGCGCATGGTGACGATGATGATTAGGTTGGTGAGTTTGCTGTGCTTAAGTCTCGCACTTGGTTTGCCGGTCGCGGCCACGGAAGCGCAGACCGCTGAGCAGTCCGAGGTGAAGTTCTCGCAAGCCGAGACGCTCATGTGGATGACCAATCAACTCGGTAGCATCACCCGGCCGCTCAATCTTCGTTACGATTTTCATAAGAGCGGCACTCTGGAGCCTGAATTCAATTTTGAAGACAAGGTCGATTTTAAGGTCGAGAAAATCAACACTGACGGCAGCAAGAACGGCAGCATCCAGTTCTTCAACGGCGAGCATAGTTTTCCGGCACCGCCGATGGAGAGTTCCACGGTCAATCCGGTCATTGGTCATTACCTGTTTGGCGATGTGATGCAGATGAACCGACTGACCGACCCAAACGGTGACGCGCGTGAACGCTGGCGCTATTTCCAGCGCCGCATCAAATTTGCGTTATCTGAAGATGCGGTCGTCAAATCGGTGAGCATTGATTTTGACGGGCGCAGTTGGAAAGGCTACGAGATCAGCTTTGCGCCTTACGTGAAAGATCCGAAGCGCAATCTATTCGAAAAATTTGCCGAGAAGCGTTACACGATCACGGTAGGCGATGACCTGCCAGGCTATTTGTATCGCATCGAGACCACCATCCCGGGACCCAAGCCGGAACAACCGCCGCTGGTGCATGAAGTGCTGCAATTAACTGCGGCGAAGCCGGCAGGCTGAACGACAAAAAGTCGTTACGGTCACGCCAACTTCAGGCGCCGCCGGCCGCTACCAGAATCTCGCCCTTGCCGCCGTAAGCCATATCGCCGCACCAGCGCCGCGCGCGATTAAAGGCGACCAGGCGCCTGGCAAATGTCGGGTGGAAGGACGCGAGATATTGACGCATGAGCGTCAGGATGCCGAGTTCGAATTCACCGCAGTCGCTATAGCCGGCGTCGGGTACCTGCGGGGTGTGGGCCAGCAGCAGTGTGCCGCGGCGCATGCCGAATCCTGCGTGGGCACCCGTGCGGCCAAACACAACGATTGAACCGGCCAACATGCGGTCGCCGAGATATTCGCCAACGTCTCCGCCGACCACGACAAAGCCACGGCGCATACGCTCGCCGCAACGCGCACCGGCATTGCCGGCGACCACCAGCACACCTCCGTTCATGCCGCGCGTAGCGCCAGGGGAAATGCCACCCAACGCGTCACCGACTGAACCATCAATATGCAGATAGCCGCCCAACATGCCCATGCCGGTGCCGTCGCCAGCATGGCCGCTCACACGAATCTCGCCGCCGCGCATTTCGCGTCCGAGTTCGTCGCCCACCCGACCTTTGACTTCAATGCGACCTTCACGCAGGCCGCGACCGACGCGATGGCAGGCGGCGTTGAGGCCGTGGAGACGCAGTGTGGTGGGGTCGTCCCCACTGATTTCAAACAAATCCGCGAGCGGCACTTGTCGATTACCGGCAGGCACGCGCAGGCGCCGCAGGGCGCTGGGCTTGAGGCCACGCAAGGTGGCCGGGCTCAGACTGCCAAGGTCCAGCGCGCCGGCTGAGGTATCCGCGAGCGTCAGGGTCAGCGCGCTCATCGCAGGATGGTCCGCAGTTTGAAATGGAACGGGCCGAGGTTGCCGCCATAGTTGCCGGCACTTATGCGCAGCACCCCGTGTTTACGACCGCGACAGGCCGCCACAATGCCGACCCGTGTCGCATCTGAAATGCTGTCGGCGTCGAGTCCGTCGATGACTATCTCGAGTACGGCTCCCACCTCGGCGGTCAATTCGCTCTGCACCGCGCCTTTGAGCGTCGGGCAGAACAGATGGTTGGTCGAGGCGGGCAGGGTTTTGTACTTGGATCCGACTTTGGAACCCGAGCGCACCACGCCGCCAGGGAAGGGCATGATCACGCCTCTCACTTTTTGCATCGCTTCGATGGCGCGTTCGGCCGAAGCCAGCGCGCTATCCTGATCGGTGGCGAGGATGAGAAAGTTGCCACCACCAATCGCTTTCACGACCCGCGTATTCTCTTCGCACAAAAACTCGCCATCCATGACCGGCACGCGCCAGTAGCGCCTGGCGCCGAGTTTCTTGGATAACTGCCAGCCATCGCCAAAGAAGCGCAGGTTCTTGCCCAGCGGTATCGGGTCGCCCTCATCAAGCCCGGCGAAGCAGGCGCTGGTGGGGGAGGTCAACACACACTGGCCGACGCGATTCTGCACTTGTTTGATGAGTTCCTTGTTGCTCATGGTGAACAACAGTACCGCAGCGCCTGGCCGACCATCGGGCGTTTCGCTGGGCTTCAGGCGCCGCTCGATGCCCGCTTCACAGCCGCATGCAATGACCGAAGTCGCAAACCCGGTCATCGCGCGCACCGCATGTTCGACCCAGGTCGGGTTGCGTGCTGTGACAATGATCCGCGTCGCCTTCATCGGAAAGGCTTCGGCAAACGTGTCATCGATGGTGACGCCGTTGATTTTCATGTCGGTTTTGTCGCATGCACCTCAAGGGCGCCCCGTCCGCCATCGCGGACCTCATCGTCCGCGACGCGCTGGTTGTCTTTGCGTACCGTCATGTAACGCTCGAAATACTCGTCCACTTCGCGCTCAACGGCACGGTCATAGTCAGGGTGCACGACATGCGTGGTGCCCCACACTTCCTCGATCACGCGCCCGTCGCGCACTATCAGCTGGCCGTTCTTGAACACCAGTTCCGGCGTGCTGAACATCTTTTCGCGATTCGGGTCATCCCGGTAGACGGTGATATGCGCCGGTGCACCGACCGCCAGTGAGCCAAAATCGTCAAGGCCCAGCGAGCGGGCCGGCGCGGCGCGTGTCAGGGTCGCAATTTCATACAACGTGTATTCCCGATCCAGCGCGCCGAGCGTGCTGGCGGCGGCGGCCTCCGGGTTGATGGTCGCCAGCATGTCCTGACGGAAACTCTTGTCCATCAACAGACGGATCAGGTGAGGATAGCTGGTGAAGGGCGCGCCGTTCGGATGATCGGTGGTCAGGAAAATGCGCCACGGGTCATCGACCTGAAGAAACAGTTCGAGTCCGATAGCCCATTGCAGGGCGTTGACGAAGTTCTGGTTCTTGTAGCGGAACGGCACCACGCCGCAGCCGGCCTCACACTCGATATCCATGCCCACCCATTTTTTGGGATCGGCAAACGCACTGCCGGCATATTGGCGCATGCTGTCGCCGGATTCGGTCACCGTGCGGCCGAACATGATCTGTCCGACATCGAGTGAGATATTGCTGTGGTGATTGACCGCTTCGGCGATCTGCGCGGCGCCCGAGGAGAACTTGCGGTCGCCTTCAGCGCCGTAGCTGTGGAACTGCACATGGGTCAGATGCGCGCGCAGACCTTCGAGCGCGCTGATGGTGCTGAGTGTAGTTTCGAAATTACCTGGTACGCCTAAGTTGCAGCCGTGGATATGCAGCGGGTGCGCGATACCGAGTTCGCGCACGGCGTTGGCCAGCGCCAGCAGGATGTCGCGCGGCGTGATGCCATAGCCGCTGTTCTGCTCATCTAGATCGAGCTTGCGCTGATTGAACTTGAACGCGTTGATGCCACCCGGATTGACGACCTTTATAGCCATCGCCTGCGCTGCGTTCAGCGTCCACGCCACATAGTCGCGAATAAACGCCGGGTCACGTTTGTCGCGCAGAGCGCGCAGCAGGAAGTCGTCGTTGCCGAGCAGCACATAGGCGCCCTTATCGACCATCGGCGTGTCGGCCATTTCCATGTGGGTCTGGCGCGCGTTGCCCGCCAGCATGGCGGGCTCGAAGCAGGCCACGTAGCCCATTTCCGCGTAGCGGTAGCCTGCAGTGCGGGTGGCGGGTGCGGCATGGCCGCAGCCGGCATGGGGATGGCGCTCACCGCTGACCAGCGAAGTCGCGTGATCCTCGGGCAACATCATGCGGGCGATATTGACCTTGCCACCACCGATGTGGGTATGCAGGTCGATGGCGCCGGCCATGATCACCCGCCCGCTTAGATCGTATTCCTGATCAGGCGGGCGCCCATCACGGGGCGCGGCGACCAAGCGGCCGTTTTCGATGTACAGATCACGCACTTCGCCATCGACGCCATTGGTCGGATCGTAAATGCGTCCGCCGCGCAGTTTGACCAGCGTGCTCACAAGGCAGCCTCGATTGCCCGCAGGACCGTAGCGACGGGCGGCAAACCGCAGGCACGTTGCGCGACGAGCGGCAGAGTCACGGCCGCGTCGGTGCGTAACAGGCGTGCGGTATGGTCGAGGCCGGGTGTGCCGACCGGAATAAAAACCGCCGCTGCTGCGTTGTGCGGATGATCGCTCGCACCCAGCACGATGCTGTGCTCGATGGGCGCCGCCGCAGGCAATTCGCCTAGTCGGCCGTAGGCATCTATCCACAACAAGGCGTCGGCACCGCCGCCTTGCAGCAGCTTTGCGGTGGCATTGCTGTGCGGCTGGTAGTCGATATTGGTGCCATATCGTATGCGCAGCGGATAGCCGGTCAGCCACGCGCAGGTACTGATCGCGGTCTGGCCGCCGTCGTCGCCGCCCAACGGCAGCAGCGCGGCGCGTCCGCTGCGATTGAGTTCGTCGACGATTTCACACAACAACGCAAGTGCAGGGTCGCGTGGCTCCGGCAGGAGCCCCGGCGCAAAAGCCAGTGCGCTGTAACGGGCGGCGCGCAGGCTGTCGGCCAGGGCTTGAATCTTGCTCGCGGCCAGACCGCCACAACGCGGCGCTCTGAGCGGCATTTGTTTGAGCGCAGCCAGCACGCCGCGCAGCACTTCGACGATAGCGTCGTTGTCGCACTTGAGGTTTTCGCAGCCCGCCACCAGCTTGCCGGGCGGGGTCGCGCCGAGATATACGATGCGGCGCGCAGCAAGCGTGGCATCGTCCAGTGCTTGCGCTGGTCGCAGGCAGCGACGGCCGAGATTCTCGTAGCGGTCGGCGAGATCGAGGCCCACCAGTAACACCAGATCCGCACGATTGCGCAGCTCCGAGAGCGTGGTCGCATACCAACCGCGGGTCTGCAGCAGACGTGTCATCGCTGCCAGCGCTTCACCGTCGGCGTGGTCCAGCGTTGCGCCACAACGTTCCGCCAGGTCGATCGCCGCGCGCATGCCATCGACGTCGGTCGCAAGTCCGGCGAACAAGGGCTGGTGCGCGCGCTTTATCAGTTTTGCCGCCGCACGCACGGCAAGTTCAAGCGTGGTGGCCTGGCCTGCCACGCGCGGCACATTGGCGAGCGGCGCGCGTGCGAAGTCCTGCGCGGCGCGACGGCAACCATTGTGCGTGATACTGAAACTCGCATCGCGCCTGGCGGCGAGTACGAGGTCGTCGCACAGCAGCGCGCAAAAGGGACATACGGCCGCGTGTGGAGCAGACCGGTGGGTATTATCGATGAGGGGCTGAATTTTTCTCACACTATGCAATCCCGGTCGCCTCATGCGGTGGCTGTTTGCGATGTCCACGTCTGCCACTGCGATGGACGCTCCCCGCGCGCAAAGCTAGCACAGCTCGCGATGCCGCTCTAGGCCGCCGCGTGGTTTCCCTGCATACGAGCATGCGCGCTACTGTCGGAACATTCGCATCGCACTCTATAATCCCCATCATCCCATTACTCACACGATTCGCGATGGCGACAGCATCTTTCAGCACGCGCATTGAAGCGCCGGCACGCCTGCATCTCGGCTTTCTCGATCCGAGTGCGAGTCGTGGTCGTCGTTTCGGCAGTATCGGTCTCGCTTTGGCCAATCTCGCGACCATCGTCAATGCGGCACCGTATGCTGAGCTCTTGATCAGAGGCCCCAACAGCGCGCGCGCGCGCGTCCATGCCGAAGCCGTGATAAAACATTACGGCTTGAGTGACGGTCTGTGCATCGATATCGAACAGGCGATTCCATCTCACGTCGGCCTCGGCTCCGGTACGCAACTCGCGCTGGCGGTTGGCACCGCGGTCCTGCAAGCGAGCGGGCGTCGTGCCGGTGCTGCGGAACTCGCGGCCCTGCTCGGGCGCGGTAAACGCTCGGGCATCGGCTTAAGTCTGTTTGAGCAAGGCGGTTTGATCGTCGACGGTGGTCATGGCGCAGCGACGCGCAGTCCTCCGGTCATCGCGCGGCTGGACTTTCCCGAGCAATGGCGTGTGGTGTTGATTTTCGATCACGGCGACGAAGGCTTGAGCGGGCGGGCTGAAAGCGCGGCATTCAGCGCACTCGAACCCATGCCACAAGCGCAGGCGGCGCGTATCTGTCACGCCACTCTGATGAGTCTGTTACCGGCGCTGGTGGAACAGGATTTTGCGCAATTCAGTGCCGCGATTGCCGAAGTGCAAGGCATCGTTGGCGCGCACTTCGCGGCGGTTCAGGCCGCCGGGGCCTACACCAGTCCACGTGTACGTCGCGCGGTCGAGTACGCGCAGCGCCACTGTGGTTTCTGTGGTGTCGGCCAGAGCAGTTGGGGACCGACCGCATTTGTGTTTGCAGAAACACAAGCCGCTGCCGAGGCACTGGTGACGCAATTGCAGGGGAGTTATGGCGATGAAGAGGGGCTCTCCTTTACGGTCGCCAGTGCGCGCAATCGCGGTGCGCACATCGAGCTCGGCGAGTTGGCGGCCGCACCGCGTATTGCGCTGGCCTGAATGCATCGCGTGCGCCGCTTGCGGCGCGCGCATTCGAATACCTGTGTGAGGACGCACCATGCAACATCCCCATCTGCTGCATATCTTCAGCCCGACCAAATACGTCAGTCCATTCGACATCAACATGGCCTACGAGGCCAAGTTTGATGCGGTGATTCCTTACTGCAATGTCGAACTCAGCGAAATTCAGGCGCTGACCCAGGACACGATTTTTTCGCGTAGCCCGGAGGGCGTGCGTCGTACCGGCATCTTTATTGGCGGTCGTGAATTCGATCTCGCGCTGACCATGCTGGCGGCGGCACGCGCAGCGATGGTGCCGCCTTTCACTGTATCGGTGATGGCCGATCCGAGCGGCGCCATCACCACCTCCGCCGCCATGGTTGCGCTGGCCGAACATTGGGCACGCAAGAGCGCGGGCGGTGATCTCACTGGTCGCAGAGTGTGTGTGTTCGGCGGCACCGGGCCAGTCGGTGTGTGTACAGCCTTGCTCGCCGCGCGCTGTGGCGCCGAGGTTGCGATTGTCAGCCATCAAGGCCGCGGCGCGGCGATGGTGGCGGCCGATAGAATCAGTCGCGCCCACGACGTGCATATTGATGGCCTCGACGGGAGTTCACCGGCGGCGATGCGCAACTGGCTGCCTGAGATAGAGATTCTGTTCAGCGCCGCGCGCGCCGGCATTGAAGTGCTCGATGGCGAGACGCTGCGGGTGGCGAGTCAGCTCAAGGTCATTGCCGACGCCAATGCTGTGCCGCCTGCCGGTATCGCTGGTGTCGGAGTGAAAGACAAAGGCAAACCATTGGCGCTGGCTGATGGCCATCACGCCAGTGCACTGGGTGCGTTGGCTATCGGCGACATCAAATACAAAGTCCACACCGCGCTACTGCAGCAGATGTATGAGGCATCGAGTCCGGTGTTCCTGTCCCATGAGGAAGCATTCACGACCGCGCGTGAGATCGTCGCCCGTCAAAAAAAATAGGCTCCTGATCGTGGCTCGCACCGCGCGTCCTCTGGTCGAGATGGCGCGCGAGGCGGGCTGGGTGGTGGATGTCATCGATTTGTTTGGTGATGAAGACACGCGGCGTGCGGCGCGCACCACCACCGCGCTCATGCCCAATCGTTTTTTCGATTTTGATGCCGGTACTTTGTTGGGTGCGGTGGCGGCTCAGCAGTGTCTAAGCGGACCGGCGATGGTGGTCGTCGGTAGTGCGTTCGAGCGGGCGCCGGCTGCGCTGGCGCGGCTGGCGCGGGATTACCGCGTGCTCGGCTGCGACGCCGAGGTCTATCACCGTCTGCGTGACTTGCCTGCTTTTTTTGATCTCTTGCGACGCCGGGAAGGGATAAGCAGTCCGACCACGCAATGGCAGCCACCGCCGGCCGGCGGTGGCTGGTTAAAAAAACAGGTGGGCGGCAGCGGTGGTTATCATGTCACTGCTCTGACGGGCAGCGCGCAGGCCACGCGCGGCAGCTATTTTCAGCGACGTCATTCCGGCCACAGTCGCTCGGCTCTGTTCATCGCCAACGGCCGCGAGTGTCGTTATTACGGATGTGCCGAACACTTGCGCTGGCATGCGCGTGCTGGTTATCGCTACGAGGGTGCTCGAAGGTTGCCGCAGGTGTCGGCGCAGGCGCGCGCCGCGCTCGAACGCATCGGCGCGGTGCTGACCGCCAGACTCGGTTTGCGCGGCTGTTTCGGTATCGATTTTCTGGCAAGTGAAGAGCGCGCGCCGGTTCTGCTCGATATCAATCCACGCCCGACCGCGACGCTCGAGTTATGGCCCGATCGGCAGCGTATGTTTGATGCACATATCGCGGCTTGTACCGACCAGACGCTCTTGTATAGTAGCCCGCACGTCGCGTCGCAGCGCGCGCATCTGGTGTTGTATGCCGATGCTGCGTGGACCGCGACTGATCAGCTGAGTTGGCCGACGTGGGTGGCGGACAGGCCCTTGGGCGGCACCTTCATTGCACGTGGCGCGCCACTCTGTACTGTGCAGGGGGAAGCAGCTGACGATGACGCGCTGCTTACGCAACTCACGCAGCGTTATGACGCATTGCGTGTCTTGCTCGGCGCGCAGGCGCAGGCGGTATTACCGCCGGCCATCAACATAAGAATCATGTGAGGGGGGAACATGTCGGAACTGAATCTCGATAGGAACTGCAACGTCAATCTCGCGGTGCAGCCATTGGTCGCCGAGTTGCGCGATAACGCCGCGCGCTATCGTGTCGGTGTCAGCAGGCTCGACAATGGCGTGACGATGATCGACGCCGGCATTGCGCATGTTGGTGGCCTCGAGGCCGGCCGCATCGTCAGCGAGATCTGCATGGGCGGGCTCGGGCGTGTCAGTTTCGCCAGCGCGGCGCCGTTCGCACGCTGGCGCTGGCAGGTCAATGTCACCGCCTGCCATCCGTTGCTGGCCTGTCTGGCGTCGCAATATGCGGGCTGGAGTTTGAATCACGGCGAAGGCAAGGGCGCATTCTTTGCGCTCGGTTCAGGGCCGGCGCGCGCGATGGGCAGCAAGGAACCGTTGTTCGAGGAACTCGGCTATCGCACGCCGGCCGGTGATACCGTCATCGTATTGGAAGTGGACAAACTTCCGCCCGCGCCGATAGCTGACAAAATCATCGAGCGCTGCGGCATCAGACCCGAGCAGTTGACGATAGTGCTGACCCCCACCACCAGTCTCGCGGGCGGCGTGCAGATTGTCGCGCGTGTGCTGGAAGTGGCCTTGCACAAGCTGCATGAATTGAAGTTTCCGCTCGCGCAGTTCGTCGATGGCTCGGCCAGCGCACCGTTGCCGCCACCGTCGCCGAACTTCATGACGGCCATGGGGCGGACCAACGACGCCATCCTGTTCGGCGGCCAGGTGCAGTTGTATGTGAACAGCGATGACGATGCGGCGCGTACGCTTGCTGAGCAGATGCCGTCGTCGGCCTCGCGTGATTTCGGCAAACCGTTCGCCGAAGTATTCAAGGGTTACGGCTACGATTTTTACAAAGTCGACCCGCTGCTGTTCTCGCCGGCGGAAGTCACTGTGACCAACGTCAAGAGCGGTCACAGCTTCACCGGCGGCGCTGTGCACCAGGACTTGCTGGAGCTGTCGTTCGGCGCGTGAGTCTGTCCTCGCGCGTGATTCGTATCGCCATCTTTACCGATGAACCAGGCTGGCACGGCGCGCAGCTCAAAGCCTGGTTTGCCGCTCACGGCGCCGTCGCTGACTACGTCTCGCTGATGGACTGCCATGTCGACCTGCAGGCCAGCGCCTCGGGTTTTGTGATTGGTGCTTTTGGGGCGAATTTGCCCGACGGCGTGTTCGTGCGCGGTATCCCCGGCGGTTCGCTCGAGGCGATTACGCTACGCCTGGATATTCTGCATCGCCTGGCCGCACTCAAGGTGCCGGTGATCAATTCCGCCCATACCATTGAGCGCACGGTTGATAAGGGCATGACCAGCCTGCTGCTGCACCAACACGGCATACCCACGCCTGAGACCTTTGTCAGCGAATCTCTGGAGCGCACCCGTGCCTATGTCGAGACCGCACTTGCGCAGGGCGTGACGCTGGTCAAAAAACCCTTGTTCGGCTCGCAGGGCAAGGGTCTGCGTCGTGTGCAATCGATGGCTGATCTCGGTTACCTCATGCCGGGGGAGGTGTGTTATCTGCAGCATTTTGTGGCGCGCGATGCGGCACCGTATCGTGACTACCGCGTGATGGTGGTGGAAGGGCGGGCAGTGGCCGCCATGGAACGGGTGAGTGAACACTGGGTCACCAATCGCGCCCAGGGCGCGAGTTGTCACGCGCTGGCTTTGAGCGACGAACTGGCGCATTGGGCGCAAGCGGCAGCAGGTGCGGTCGAAGCCGATTATGCCGGGGTCGATCTGCTGCGTGCGCCGGATGGCCGCTGGCTGGTGACCGAGGTCAACGGCATTCCGGCCTGGCAAGGGCTGCAGTTCGCCACCGGACACGACATCACTGCGCAATTGGCGGGTGCTTGTCTGGCGCGTATCAACGCGGTACGCGCGTCGGCATGAGCATCGGCGAGTCACACCTGGCCGCAGTGCTCGGCAAAGCCTGTCGCATGGATGTGGTGGCGTTCAAGCCCGGCAATGTCAGTCTGTGGGCCGCCGGTCATGCCATGCAGGCCGAGGATTTCCTGCGCAGCGCGCGCGTTGCCGTGCCTTGTCTCAGCGCCCCTGGTCGACGTGTCGGCGCACGTATAGAAGCGGCAGTGAAGGCAACCATCGCGGCGGTCGGTTGCAATACCAATCTCGGTATTGTGCTCCTGCTTGCGCCGCTCGCGTGCGCTGCTGAAGCTGCGAGCACCTGCGATTTACGTGCGCGTCTTGCGCGCGTCTTGCGCGCGCTCGATCGCGAGGACGCGGCGGCCTGCTTTCGTGCCATCTGTACTGCGCAACCGGCGGGGCTGGGTGAAGTGGCCGCAGGTGATGTACACGAAGCACCCGATATGGATCTGCTAGAGGCCATGCAACTTGCATCCGTACGCGACCGCATTGCCGCAGCCTATGCCGATGACTTTCGCGAAATCTTCGAAATCGGCGTGCCGACCTTATTGCACGCGCGTCAACGCTGGCATTCGCTGGCATGGGCAACGACGGCCTGTTATCTGCGTCTGCTCGCTGCGGCACCCGATACACACATCGAAAGAAAGTGGGGAAATACACTCGCCGTTGAGGTTTCAACACGCGCCCGAGCGGTGGAATCAGCCCTGAAAGCGTGCGAGAATCCTCGTACCGCCGTCGCCCATTTACGGGCCTTCGACGACGAATTGAAATCTAGGGGCGTCAATCCGGGAACCAGCGCGGACCTGACCGTGGCAAGTGTCGCGGTGCTGCTGCTGCAAGCACGTCTCGCGTGACAATAACAAACCGGACGCGCGCTCAATCACCAGCGACGCGCGTATACGAACGCTGACGAGGTGTTGGCGCAATGTCGATTTTCAAAGCACTCTTCGCAAATCAATCTGCACAATCCGCAGCATCAGAAGGAGAACAAGGCATGGCAGTAGTAGATCGTGTTCTGGTAGGTGAATCATTGGTCGGTGACGGTAACGAAGTCGCCCACATCGATTTGATCATGGGGCCGCGCGGCAGTGCCGCCGAGGCCGCATTCTGCAATTGCATCACCAATAACAAGGACGGTTTCAGCAGCCTCCTGGCGGTGGTGGCACCCAATCTGGCGTGCAAGCCGAACACCGTGATGTTCAACAAAGTGACCATCAAGGGTTCCAAGCAGGCGGTACAGATGTTTGGTCCGGCACAGCGCGGTGTAGCGATGGCCGTCGCCGACAGCGTCGAGGATGGCACCATCCCCGCCGCCGAAGCGGATGATATTTTCATCTGCGTTGGTGTGTTCATTCACTGGCTGGCGGAAGACAACGCCAAGATTCAGGATTACAACTACCAGGCCACCAAGCAGTCGATCCAACGTGCAATTGCGCGTTCGCCGAAGGCTTCGGAAGTGGTCGCCAAGAAGGGCTCGGTGGATCATCCGTTCCAGGCTCATAGCTGATAGCACGCGACCCTGACCGGTCGCTGCCCGACGCCCCGCTTCGGCGGGGCGTTTTTTTATGCGGGACTTGCGTGGCTGAGACGATGAAACACCTGCCCTTGCCGCAACGCATAGAAGTTGAGTACTGGCCGGATACGGCCCTGCGTGTGCAACGCCTGGCGGCGCGCCCGTGGTTTGCTTTTCTCGACAGTTGTCGTTTTGCACCCGGCAGCGGCCGTTACGATATCGTCGCGTGGGAGCCGGCGATGTGTCTGCGCACGACTGGCGCAACCACTATCATCGATACCGGCGGCACACAGCAATACAGCGACGAGGAGCCGTTTGCGCTGCTGCGCGAGGCACTCGGCCCGACCATTGATAACTTTGAGCTGCCGTTCTGCGGCGGCGCGATTGGCGCCTTCAGCTACGATCTTGCGCGCCGCTGGGAAAACCTGCCGTCACGCGCGGCGCGCGACATTGCACTGCCCGAGATGGCGGTCGGTATTTATGACCGCGCGCTGGTGGTCGATCACGCGGAACGGCGCGCGTGGCTGGTGCATCGCGGTTTGAACGCCGCGGCCGTCGAGCAGGCGCTGACTCTGATTGCGGTGCCGCGCACACTGACACCGGCGGTGCTGGGGCCGCGCTTCGTGGTGCATTCCGAAGTTTCCCCCGAACTGAGCTTCGCCGAATACGCGGCTT